>DATBWU010000146.1:0-7290 GCA_036514635.1 Anaerolineae bacterium
AGCATCGATAAGACCAACAGCGCGGGCAGCACTTTCAAAGCGGCGGTGCGTTTAGCGTTCATTTGTCTTCTCTCCGGGGGACGGCAGATCAGGCGCGATCGATTTGAATGAAAACGGGTCTGGCGCCGGTCAATACGATCAGCGCGGCAGGCCCGCTCAGTGCTGAAAGGTTGAAGTCGGTTGTCGGCAGACTGATCTCTGCTGTGAAGCACGTCGTGTGCATGGGGCTATGCCCGATCGAATTGCGTCAACCCCCGTGTTGACGGATTTGGATCGATGCAATCAATCCTCGCCAAGTCGCGCCAACCCCCCAGTGCTGACGGAATTGGATTGATGCCGTCGGTCCTTATTGTCGAGTCTAGCACTTGAGTACCGGATGTCCACGAGAATTCAGTATGATTTGGTTTGCCCGCGGTCTGTATTGACGACGGGGCGCGACTCAATCCATGCGATCCGGTTGCTGATGATCTCTGGCGATTGCACACATCTTGAATGCTCGCCGACCGCGTCCGCGCGGTCGGCCCGCGAGGACGCGGGCCTGGAGCACTTGTGGATAATCACCGGATGATCTCCATCGGGCGACTCGTCGTTTGCTGGTATAATCCTCGCACCCGAGGCGAGGCATGTCCGCCGAACGTCTGCAAAAGTTGCTTGCTCAGGCCGGTTATGGATCGCGCCGCGCGTGCGAAGAGATCGTCGCCGCCGGTCGCGTGACCGTCAACGGTCGCGTGGCGAAGCTGGGCGACAAGGCCGATCTGGCTGCCGACGCCATCATCGTCGACGACCGGCGTTTGAAGGTCGGCCCGCCGCCGGTGTACATCATCCTCAACAAGCCGCGCGGGGTGGTGACGACGAATCACGACGAGCTCGGTCGCCAAACGGTGCGCGATCTCGTTCGTTACGATAGCCCGGTGTACCCGGTGGGCCGGCTCGACGCCGACAGCGAGGGACTGGTGCTGCTGACGAACGACGGCGAGATCGCCAATCGGCTGGCGCATCCGCGCTACGAGCACGAAAAAGAGTACCTCGTCTTCGTCGCGGATCGGCCCGACGAGAAAACACTGGCCGCGTGGCGGCGCGGCGTGGTGTTGCCGGAAGACGGTTATCGAACGGCCCCGGCGAAAGTAGAGGTAATTCGGCACGAAGGCGGCGGGACGCTGCTGCGCGTGGTGCTGCACGAGGGCCGCAAGCGGCAGATTCGCGAAGTGGCCCGCTTGCTGGGGCATCCGGTTCAGTACCTGCTGCGCGTGCGTATCGGCCCGATCGACATGGGCGATCTCAAGCCGGGCAAGTGGCGCTTTCTGAAGGCGCGAGAGATCGAGGCATTACGGGCAGCCACGGGATTGAGCGGAGTGAGAAGCGGGAAGCGAAAGACGGGGAGCGTAAGGCGTAAAACGTAAAGCGTATAACCTAAACGGCAATCCGCAATCCACAATCCGCAATCATCAATTACCAATGAAACCTTCTATCATTGCGATCGACGGGCCGGCCGCTTCGGGCAAGAGCACGCTGGGACACTTGCTGGCAAAGCGGCTGGGCTACGTTTATTTTGATACGGGCGTGATGTATCGAGCGGTGGCGCTGGCCGCGCTGGAGCACGGCGTGAGCATCGACGACGACATTGGCCTGACCGAGCTGGCCGGGCGCGTTCAAATCGACGTGACGGAACCGACTGTGGACGACGGCCGCTTCAACACGGTGTTGCTGGACGGGCGCGACGTGACGTGGAACCTGCGCGCGCCGGCGGTCGATGCGATCGTCTCGCCGGTATCGGCCGTGCCCGGCGTGCGGCGCGCGTTGATCGAGCAGCAGCGGCGCATCGGGCGGCGCGGCCAGGTGATCCTGATCGGGCGCGACATTGGCACGGTCGTGCTCCCCGACGCCGATCTGAAACTCTTCGTCGATGCCTCGCTCGACGTGCGCGCGCGCCGCCGCCACCGCGAGTTGCTTCAACGTGGCGAGCGCGTGACGTTCGAGCACGTGCTGGAGGAGATGCGCCGCCGCGACGAGCGCGATCGCAACAAGCCGATCTCGCCGCTGGTCGTGGCGCGCGACGCGATTGTTTTGGACACCACACCGCTCGATATTGAAGAAGCGGCGCGCAAGGCCGAGGCGATTATCGAGCAGCGGGGCGAGGTGAAGGTGGCATGACTCAACACGCACGCGCACGGTCGCGATTGCGGGGACGCCGGCTGCGTGCGAAGAGTGCGAGCCGCCGGAGCAAGTACACGAACTATCGGCCCAGCCGGCTGCGCCGGGTCTGCACGCTGCTGCTGCGTATCGCGTTCAAAGTGACGATGCGCTTGAAGCTCGTCGATGTGCAGAACCTCCCCAGGCAGGGCGCGTGCATCGTCATGATCAACCACATCGCCTTTCTCGATCCGGTGATCGTCAGCGGGCGCTTCCCGCGCGCCGTGATCTCGATGGCGAAGGCGGAGGCCTACGCCGACAGGGTGCTCGGCCCGCTCATTCGCATCTTCGATGCCTTCCCCGTCAATCGCGGCGACGTGGATCGCCAGGCGCTCAAGACCGCCTTCGAGGTGCTGGACAACGATCTGCCGATGTTGATCGCGCCGGAGGGGACGCGCGGCCGCACGGCCAGCCTGAGCGAGCCGCACCTGGGGCTGGCGTACATCGCCTCGCAGACCGGTGTGCCGGTCGTGCCGGTGGCGATCAGCGGCAGCGATCAATGGAAGCACAACATCAAACGCTTCCGCCGCACGCCGATTCGCGTGCGCCTCGGCAAGCCGTTCGCGCTCGACGCCGGCAGCGAGTCGATCAACAGCGAGACGCTGAAGCGCATGACCGACGAGGTGATGTATCAATTGGCCGCGTGCCTGCCGCCGGAGCAACGCGGAATCTACTCGAACCTCGACGCGGCGACGACGAAGTACCTGCGCTTCGTGAGCGGGAGTAATTTGCCGACGACGGGCGGTTAGGGCCTGTCTCGAAAGCCTCGATTATTAACCACCAAGTCACCAAGACACCAAGAATCCCAAGATTCCCTGGCTCTACCGGATCGGGCAGGATTGTAGTTTCAGGGGGCTTCTAACTGTTTTCCCACGCATACGATGTTTCAGATATGATAAAATGGCGGCGTGCTTAGTGCCTATACCGGATCGCAGGCTCACTCGCCCCCGCAGCGAAGCGGAGTGGGGTCAGCCTGCGCGGACTGAAGTCCGCGTTCCGATGGTTTTCGGATAGGCTCTTAGCAGTAACTCTATCGAGAGAAAGGAGGCGGTCGCCGGAAGACAAGTGACGGGGAACGAGCGCATGGACTGAGAGCCGGACGGTTCTCAGTTGACGAGGAGACGGTTCCTGCCGAGGGGCAGTGCTAACTCGCACCGCGAGGAACATCGAGGAATCAGCGGATGCCGTCAGGGTGAGCCACCACCCTCGTTTCCCCTCCTGAACGGAGAGGCACGCGAGAAAGACGCGGAGCGATCCGCGAACAATCGCACGCCGGTGGCGAATCGACTGGAGAAACCAGGTTTCTCAGAGAAACCTGGTTTCTGAACATGCCCCTTAAGGAGGGATTCCCATGTGCGGTATCGTTGGATACGTCGGCCCGCGCGATGCGACGCCGATCATCTTCAATGGCCTCAAGCGCCTGGAGTATCGCGGCTACGACTCGGCCGGCATCGCCGTGATCGACAATGGGCGCATGGTCGTGCGCCGCAACGCCGGCAAGCTCGATAATCTGGCCGCGCTGCTGGAGACAGAACCGCTGCACGGCCACACCGGCATCGGCCACACGCGCTGGGCCACACACGGCGCGGCGAACCAGACGAATGCTCATCCTCACAGCGATTGCTCCGGCCGGCTGGTTGTCGTCCACAACGGCATCGTGGAGAATTTCGTGCCGCTGCGGCAGGAGCTTCAGGCCAAAGGCCACGCGTTCCACAGCCAAACCGACACGGAGGTGATCGTCCACCTGGTCGAGCAATACATCCGCGACGGTCTTTCGTTCGAGGAAGCGGCGCGCGCGGCGCTGAATCGACTCCAGGGCGCGCAGGCCGTGGTGCTGCTCAACCACGATCAGCCCGATCGCCTGATCGCGTCGCGCATCGGCAATGCCGGCGGCGTGACCATCGGCGTGGGGACGGGCGAGATGTTTGTCGCGTCCGACATGCCGGCGATTCTCGACTACACGCGCGACGTGATCTTTCTGGAGTCGCGGCAGATGGCGATCGTGCTGCGCGACGGCGTGAAGTTCGTTACGCTGGCCGGCGAGCCGGTCGAGCTGCCCGTGCATCATGTGCCGTACGATCCGGTCTCGGCGGCGAAGGGCGAGTACACGCACTTCATGCAGAAAGAGATCTTCGAGCAGGCTCGCTCGCTGACCGACACGATTCGCGGGCGCATCGATTTCGAGCGCGGACGGGTTCACCTGCCGGAGATGAACCTGACGCCCGAATCGGCCTGCGCCATCGACAAGATCATCTCGGTGGCGTGCGGCACGTCGTGGCACGCCGCGCTGGTGGGCAAGTTCATGATCGAGTCGCTGGCGCGTATTCCGGTCGAAGTCGATTACGGGTCGGAGTTCCGCTATCGCGATGCGATCCTCGACGATCGCACGGCTGTCCTGGCCATCACCCAGTCGGGCGAGACGGTCGATACGCTGGCGGCGATGGAGGAAGCGCGCGAGAAGGGCGCGCACCTGTGGAGCATCGTCAACGTCGTCGGATCGCAAGCGCACCGCCTGGCCGAAGGATCGATCTTGATTCAGGCCGGGCCGGAGATCGGCGTGGCATCGACCAAGACGTTCACCGGATCGCAGGTCGATCAATACCTGCTCGGCTGCTACCTGGGCCACCTGCGCGGGACGCTGAACGGCGATCGGTCGCGCCGGATGGTCGATGCGCTGGCGAGGCTGCCCGACCTGGCCGGCCACTTAATGGATCAGGCGGGCGTGATCAAGGAGCTGGCCGGTCACTTCTATCACTTCGAGGATTTCCTGTTTCTGGGGCGCGGCATCAACTTCCCCATCGCGCTGGAAGGCGCGCTGAAACTCAAGGAGATTTCGTATATCCACGCCGAGGGCTACCCGGCGGGCGAGATGAAGCACGGGCCGATCGCGCTGATCGACGACAACATGCCGGTCGTGTGCATCGCGCTGAAGGATCACGTCTACGACAAGATGATCAGCCAGATCGAGCAGGTGAAGGCGCGCGACGGCACGGTCATCGCGCTGGCGACCGAAGGCGACGAGGCGATCAAGCGCAAGGCCGACCACGTGCTGTACGTGCCCGCGTGCGAGCCGCTACTCTCGCCGGTGCTGGCCTCCATCCCGTTGCAGATGTTCGCTTACGAAATCGCCGTGCGGCGCGGCTGCGACGTGGATCAGCCGAGAAACCTGGCGAAGAGCGTGACCGTCGAATAGGCCTTGAGGTTGCCCGGAAACTCACCACCACGCCCTATCCGACGCTTCGCGTCGGGGGCGCGCTAGGCGAGGCACCAAGGCACCAAGCCTCTCCAAGTCTTCTTGGTGTTTCTTGGTGTCCTGGAGTCTTGGTGGTGAGTCTGGCAGCTTTTCAGACAGGCTCTTACCCGTTCACGGCCTTGTCCGTAATCGCCAGCCCCTCGTTGATGATTTCGAAGCCTTCCCTCAATTGCGCCTCGGTCACGCATAGCGGCGGGTTGGTGAAGAACGTGTGCCAGTGCGTGAAGGTGAACAAGCCCTGGTCGCGGAAGAACACCGCGAGTTGCTTCATCGGCTCCGAGTTGCCGTTGAACGGCGCGAGCGGCTCCTTCGTCTGGCGGTTCTTCACCAGCTCGACGATGCCGAACAGCCCGATCGATCGCACGTCGCCGACTGACGGGTGTTCGGCTTTCAACTCGTCGAGCAGGCTAGCCATGATCCGGCCCATGCGCTGGGCGTTGCCGATCAGGTCGTCCTCTTCGAGCACTTTGAGATTGGCGATAGCCGCCGCCAGGCACATCGGGTGGCCGTTGTAAGTCAGGCCGCCTTGAAATACCCGATCGTCGAAGTAATGCGCGATTTTCTCCGATACGGCGACGCAGCCCAGCGGCATGTACGCCGAGGTCAGCCCCTTCGCCAGCGTGACGATGTCCGGCACCACGTTCCAGTGATCGACGGCGAACCACGCGCCGGTGCGGCCCAGCCCGCACATCACTTCGTCGCAAATCAGCAAAATGCCGTACTTGTCGCACAGGGCGCGCAAGCCCTGCAAGTAACCGTTCGGCGGGACGATGAGGCCGTTCGTGCCGGTGACTGTTTCGATGAACACGGCAGCGATCGTGTGCGGGCCTTCGTACAGGATCACTTCTTCGATCTGGTCGAGGCACTTCTGCGCGAACACCTCGTCGCTGTCGCCCTCGTGATACAGTTGGCTGCGATACTTGTACGGATCGAACACGCGCACCACGCCGGGCATGCTCGCCGGCTCGTTCGGCCAGCGGCGCGGATCGCCGGTCAGCGCGATAGCGCCTGCCGTCGCGCCGTGATACGACCGATAGCGCGTGATGATCTTGTGGCGGCCCGTATAAAAGCGCGCGAACTTGATCGCGTTCTCGTTGGCTTCCGCGCCGCCCAGCGTGAAGAAGAACCGGTCCAGATCGCCGGGCGTATGCTTCGCCAGCAACGGGCCGAACTCGGCGCGCACGCGCGTCGCCATGCTGGGGCCGGCGTAAGGCAGCTCGTCGGCCTGCCGCTTGATGGCTTCGATCACGCGCCGGTTGCCGTGGCCGATGTTGACGCACATCAGTTGCGAGTTGAAGTCGAGGTAACGCTTGCCGTTGGCATCCCAGAAGTACACGCCTTCGCCGCGCACCATCGGGATGGGGTTGACGGCGTTCTGCGCCGACCACGACCACAGCGTGTATTCCTTCGACAGGCGCACCATTTCCTCGGCAGACATCGGTTCGGGCATGGGGAAGTCCTTTGTGAGATGAGTGGTAAGTGATGAGTGAAGCGTGAAACGTAAAACGTGAGGCTGGCACTCACAAACGGCGGATTGTGCATCCGCCTTGAGCCTAGATCGCAGAGAAGTCTTTAGAAAAACTGGCTCTCCCGACTTTGGCGGGAATTGAACCGCAACCCTCTGAAGAGGGCAGGCGAACGCAAAGGACGCCAAGATTTCTAAGGCTTTGCGCTCGCCTGCCCCGCACGCTGTTGGCGGGGTTGCGCCCTTTGCGGTGAGGCTTTTCCCGGCCAACCCGGAAGACCCGAAAAACTCAGCGTTCTCTGCGCCTCGGCGGTGAATCTCGACCCTTGCGGTTAAATCTGGCTGTGATTGCGCTTCAGGTATGATCCGCCGCCGGGTTCGC
>DATBWU010000147.1:0-15647 GCA_036514635.1 Anaerolineae bacterium
AGCTATCTTGATCGCTTCTATAGCCGTTAAGATTTGCTTTTGGAAAGCAGCGCTCAAGACTTCCGAAGTCTCGGAGACTTCGGAAGTCTGAAACTCCGATTCATTTTCTTAACGGCTATAGTACCCATCGCTCGCCGCGCCACCTCTATCATCACATCATTGGGACCGGATCACAGACTCGGCGACGGACACGACATACCGCGCATCCTCGATAGCCCGTGTCGCATCAGCCTGGGAGTACTCCTCAGTTGGAATGAAGTCAATGTCACCGTAAAATGCGAACTCGCGTTCCTTGCGCAGCCAGCCCGAGATTTCCGACAGACGCTCGATCTGCGAGCTAACCGGTTCGGCGAACCGGCCGCGATATTCCTGTAATAGTTGGCTGACGTCGTGCCATTTGGGTGGCTCAACGCCCACTTGCCGCAGCATTCCCTTCAGCGCCAGCTCGACGATCTCCTGTGCCTCGCGCACAACATCGGAATAGGCCGCATCGTCGAGTAACACCGCCAGGATCTTGAGCCGCTTCTGAGCCTTGATCAGATAGCTTTCCGCCAGGGAGATATTCGTCACAGCTCAAAAACCTCGCCGGGCTTGTAATCGGGTTTCAGGTCCCAGTACCAGGCGCTTCCCCGCCAGACACGGCGCGCACCCAGGCGCTGCAGACGGGCTTTGAAGCCGGCCAAGGCCTGCCGTAAAAAATCCCCGCGATCGTACAGGACACGCGCATCCTCGATCATATCCAGCAGCAGCGGGCTGCCCTGCTCGATCTCGGCGGGCGTTTTGAAAACGGGCGACAATTCCGGCGCGAGGCCGGCAGAACGGGCCTCGGCCAGGTGCGCAGCCAGCGCCGCTTCCACCGGGCGAAATTCGGCAACGCGCCGCAGACGGCCATTCGGCAGGCCCTCCACCACGATCAAAACGTCCACGTCGGAATCCGAGCGTGGGGTGCCCCGGCCGACAGAGCCAAAAACCGCCACTGAAACCAGGCGCGCGCCATAGTATTGGCAGCAGGCAGCCAACAGATGCGCCAGCAACTTCTCAAATTCCACGTTTAGCGAGTGACTCGTTGTCATGGGGAAACTTCTCGCCGTGAAAAGTCAGTTCGCGCGGGTCGATGTCGCCAGCACCGGCGACTTCTCCGCCACCGGGCGGCGCGCATCGATCACAAACGCCACGATTACGCCGACGATCAACCCCAGCACGCTACCCAACACCGTATTCAGCACCTTCCGTGGCCCCACCGGCTCCGTCGGCACAGCCGCCCGACTGGCCAGCCGTACCTCGCCAGTGACATCCTGCGCTGCTACCCGCGCTTCGTCCAATTTGCGCGCCAACGTGAAATACGTGTCGCGGGCGACATCGCGATCGCGCGTGAGCCGATCCAGTTCCACCTGCGCTTCTTCCCTGGTCTTCTGCAGCGCAAGAATATCGGGCTGGAGCGCTTCAACTTGCCGCTTGATTTCGGCAGATTTGTCCTGCAACGCATCGACCAACGCATTCAATGAGGCAATCTGCTCAGCCACCGTGCGGTTGGCCAGAACGCCACTGCCGCTAATCTGTAACTGGATCGGCACATTCGGCTGCGTGCTGAGCGCATCTATCTGAACATACAGGGCAGCCAATTCATCGGCCAGCGTCACTGTCTCGCTCGAATCTTGTTGAGCCAGTTGTTGCTGCAAGCTGCGCGCATTTTGAACGATCAGCGCGAGCCGCTGATCGGCTGCCAGATAATCCACCAGCGTCGTCTGCGTGGCGCTCAACTGGATAGTCGCTATGAGGAGGGGATTCCGCGCCTGGAAATCAACCAGTGCCTGTTCAGCCGTCTTGAGCTTCTGGTCCGCCTCAGTCACCTGCGTCTCAAAGAACGCCACCTCGCTCGAGCGTTGCTGGTACAAATCGTTGGCGTATGTCACGTACTGTTCGGCCCACGTGTTCGCAATGTCCTGGGCCTGCTTCGGATCCTGATCCGTCGCCGCGAGGCGGATCAAGCTAGGATCGGATCCACCTCTTGCGCTCAACCGCGCGCGGAAACGGGCTAACTCATGATCCTCCACCTCCAACTTGCTTCCCAGCCCATCGATAACCTGCCTCACCAGATCATCATTCAGCGCCAGCTCGGGGAAGGCTTTATAGGGTTGC
Organism: Anaerolineae bacterium; assembly: GCA_036514635.1. Classification (GTDB taxonomy): domain Bacteria; phylum Chloroflexota; class Anaerolineae; order Fen-1058; family Fen-1058; genus DASSFZ01. The sequence continues at coordinate 2,140 of DATBWU010000147.1, forward strand.
TGAAGATCGGTCAGGTTTTGGATACGGGGATCAAATTGTAGTTGATAACGGGGGCCGGTCACGATAACTAACGCCGTCGCTTGGTACGTCGGCGGGACTATGGAACTGACTATCAGCACCGCTCCTGCTGCGATAACCGTGAATGCGACCACCCACTTCCATCGCCGAACCAGCACGCCAAAGTATTTCCGCAGATCGATTTCGTCTTCCATTTGACTCCGTCAAACCAATCGCAAGAGAATATCTTCCGGAACTTGGCCGCGCAACTCCGGGTAAGATTCCAGCAATCTCGCAATGTCCGCCAGATCCTTCTGCCGTTTGCTAGCGCGTCGCGTTGGGTCTTGAGCGGCCCACACCTTGCCGCGCAGCACATCCTCGACCTGCGCCACCGGCATGACAAGGCCAAGCACATCACGCGGCGCAGCGTGCTCCACGAACGGAGCATAACGCGGGTCCGTCTGTATCTGGGCGCGCAGGTCTGAGCCAGATAGCGAGATGTTCAGGCTATGCGTGAAACGCTCAACGCGAAAATCTTGTGGCAGCAGTGCTTCGAGCTGCTCCAACTGGTCAACGGCTACCACCAGATCCAGATCCAAACTCACTGCTGGCTCCACGTAGGCATTGACGCCTTGTCCGCCAATTACACAATAGTGGATGCCATGATCGCTCAGCAGCGCGATCAGCCGTTCGAGCAAGTCGGCGCGGTCCATTGTTACCGTCTTCCAAAACGTGAATGCGCGCATCGTGTCCGGTTTGGATGATCACCAGCCATAGCCTGTATTAAAACAAACTCAACTGCTCGGCCTGCGGCGGCGGCTCTTCCTCGTCCTGTATCTGCTCGATCTCCGCCAGGATTTTCGGCAGCGTCTTGAAATCCTCTTCCACCGTTCGGCGCAGGCTGGGCTGATGCAGCGCCGCCGCCGGATGGAACATCGGCAGCCAGACGATGCCCTCGATCTTCTTGGGCCTGCCGTGAATCGCGCTGATCTTCTCGTTGGGGAACGCGCGCGCCATCGAGAAACGGCCCAGCGTCACGATCACTTTGGGTTTGATCAGCGCGATCTGCCGATCGAGGTACGGCTTGCACGCTTCGATCTCTTCGGGAAGCGGATCGCGGTTGCCCGGTGGGCGGCAATTGTGGCTCACGACACCGGCTGCGATGTACGACTCGTCTTCCTCAACGCCGATGTTATACAGTGGAAAACTACGCCGCGCGTATCGGATCTCGACCTTCTTGACCACGGCGTCGACAAACACGTACTCACCGTGGTGGTTTCTCAAGAGACGCTCGAGCAACGCTTTAGTCATATCGGGATAACGAACGATCTCCAACCACCACAGACTCAGGGCCAGGTAACCAGCCACCTCAGCCTGTTGATCTTTGATGAGGGCACGCTCCTGCACAGAGCGATTGCTGAAACCGGGGCCACGAACTTCGATCAGAATCTTTTCGCGCGGAAGGCAGAAGTCGTAGGTATACGCCGAGCCGGGCAGTGCAAAATGATGGATGTACTCGGCGCCAATTTGCTCAAGAATCGATTTAAACTCTTCCTCGCCGTAACCGATCGGATGTTTGCCATTACCGGCCGTTATACGGGCGGCTAACGCGACACGGCCTCGGTGTCGCTCTGCAGGCGTCATGTGCTGAATCTTGGCTTCACCGGCAGCGACCAAGGCGCGGGTGCGCTCATTGGCTCGCGCCGTGATCGCAATCGGATCGCGAAGCCCCTCCGCGTACTGCTGCGCTATTGTCTGTCGGATCTTGGCGCGCGTTTCCGGGCTATGCAGTACTCGCCGGTTATGGCATGTTGGGCTGCACGTATGATACACGCGTGCATCGTAGCGATCGTAGCGCACGAAGTAGGTCCTGCCGCACACCTCACAGCGATCTCCCAGCGTCGCTATCGAATCGCCCTGCCGAATGGCCCGAGCCGGCTTCCACTCGCCATTCACCAGGAAGGGGTGCTCAGGGGTCACTGTGATCCGGACCGCCTTACCACCCTGCGGCGGGGAAATGACTAACGTCACCACATCGCTACCGGCCGGCAGTACCTCTCTCGGCCGCACGTATGTCACCCGGCGGAACTTTCCTGTGTGAGTCAATACCAGATCGCCGACCTTGATGTCTTTGATCGGCCGATACCCTTCGCCCGTATAGATCAGCACACGCGGGCTAATGAAGCACTTGACCACATTGGTGATGAACACCTGCTCGCGCTTCAAGCCGATGCTCGCCAGCAGTTCCTCTAGAAACTGGCCGGCTGCGCCGACGAACGGGCGACCCTGCTGGTTTTCGTGAAAGCCCGGCCCCTCGCCGATGAACATGATGTCGGCATTTGCCGGGCCTTCACCCGGCACCGCTTTCACCCGCGATTTGTGCAGAACACACTTGGTGCAGACAGAGACCTCAGCCGCCAACTGATCCAGTTCCGACACGTGTCCCCCTGGGCGGATTTCAACGTCCACAACAAGAACGCCCTGCACTCAGGGCGACCCAGTGTAGCAACTTGCGATGCTTTCAACGGCTATGAACCGGAGTACAACGCCAGTTTACCACAGGCGACGACGATCCACAACCGGGCTTGCAGTCAGTGTGCACTCAAAGGTTGTCAGCAAATCTAACGCTCGCCAACCGCGAGGACGCGGGCGTTGAGCCACCCGACATGTTTTGCGTGCACACTGCAGTCAGGGCGCGAATGGCCGTATCAGCCCGCCAGACTCTCGCGCGACATCGTGAGTCGGGCCGACAGCGCCAAGGTCAGCTCGCCAAGCGTGTTTCGGTACGCCTCGGTGTTCACGCCCATCACGCCCATGATGAACGCATTCTCCTGATTGTCCTGGTAGTAGTGCGGGCGCTTGCCGGTGATAGCAAAGCCGTATTTGCGATAGAGGGCCTGCGCCACGAGGTTGCTCTCACGCACTTCCAGCGTAATCTTGGCGATGTTCATCCGGGCGGCGCGCTCGATCATCGACGCCAGCAGGAATTCACCCAGCCCGCGTCCCCGCCAGCCGACGTCGACCGCGATCGTGCTGATGTGCGCCTCGTCGACGATCATCCAGAAGCCGCCATAACCGATAAGGGTCGAGTTTGATTCGCGGCGTGCCAGGCGCTGCAGCCAGCCGCGCGGTTGTGCCGCTTCCGCGTGGCGGCGCAGCACGTAGTAATGCGCGTTCGCGTTCTCCAGAATTTCGTGGCGATACGTGTTGGCCGACCACGGCAAGGTGAACGAGCGATACTCGATCTCGATCACCGACGGCACGTCCTGCCAGCGCATCTCTTCAAACGAAATGGGTATATCGACTATCACTCTGCCGCCACTCCCGCTGTGGGTAAATAAATCGGCGCCAACGTGTCCAGATCGTCCACGTCCCCTGCCGTCACGCGCCGCCAGCCCAACTCGGCCAGGAAACCCGCGCGTCGCAGCGAGCGCGCCGGATCGGCCAACGTCACGCGCTTGCCGAGCCGCTCCTTGATCAATTTGCGCTCCGCCGCGTCGAGTTCGCCGCACAGCCAGGTGGGCTTGTCCCAGTCCTCGCCAATTCGATCGATCGTCGTCACCGTCACTTCGCCTTCCGCGCGCCACTCACCGCGCGCGCGGCGATACGTCTGCATCGCCAGCCTGCCGCGGCCGGCTTGCAACACGGCGACCAGGGAGCCTACTTGAACCGGTTGAGCCGCCACCAGAATATCCAGTGTCCGGACGCCGACGATGGGGACCTCGTTTGCCAGCGCCAGACCCTTCGCCACTGCCAGGCCCGCACGCAGACCGGTGAACGACCCCGGCCCGATCGACACTGCCACGGCGCGCACAGCGCCGGCCTCCAGTCCCAACTGGTTGAGCGCCCAGTCAACACACGGCATCAGCCCGACCGTATGCTGGTCGGCCAACTCCCACGTCACCTCGACCCGCACGCCGCCGCCGTCATGCAGCGCCAGGCTGGCCGTGCGCGTCGCCGTGTCAATCGCTAGCAACATGTCGTCCATCTCAGGCAGCACTCGTTATCCGTTCCCATCCGCTTGTCCGCTTCCCATCCGTTGATGGCCCATCCGTTTGTCCGCTTCCAGTCCGTTGACAGCCCATCCGCTTGTCCGCTTCCAGTCCGTTGATAGCCTATTCGCCGACCCCGAATGCCGCCCGCTTCAAATCATGCAACAGCCGCAAGTGCCGTATCCCCTGCGCGCCGAACATCAATCGCCGCCGCGTGTCGTCAATCAGAGCCAGATGGACGTGCAGATGATCTTCCGGAATGATCCCCGGCGCGCGCTCCGGCCACTCCACCACGCAGGCTGCCCGCCCATCGAACAGATCGTTCAGGCCTAGGTAGCGCGCCTCTTCGATCGAATCGATGCGATACAGATCGATGTGATACAACACAGAGCGATCCTTCGCGCGCCGCAGTTCGTGAATCAACGTGAAGGTCGGGCTGGTGACATCGGTCTCGGCTCCCCATCCTGCGCCGATACCTTGCGACAGGCACGTCTTCCCCGCGCCCAGCGTCCCCTCCAGGCAAATCACATCGCCGGGTTGGAGCAGCGCGCCCAGCCGTTCACCGATGCGCACTGTCTGCACCGGGCTACCACTCATGAACTCAAACACGTCGGGAGAAAGGATGGGTGACATCGTGTCGAGGCAAACGGAGATTGAGCGCGATTATACAACCACCCTCGATCCGCGCAAGGCGGCGTGTGCCATTCGCGCAACCCATCCGCTTCCATCCGCTCATCCGCTCATCCGTTTCTATCCGTTTGTCCGCTTTAGAGTCCGTCGACAGCCCATCCGCTTGTCCGACCCGCCCTCGCGCGAAGCGCGGGGGTTCGCCGAAGGCAATCCGTTGATGACCATCCGTTGGCCGCTATGCAAATCGTCCGATTCATGATAAACTCATCTTGGTCGTTATTTTGTCCAATCGGTCCATGCGCTATTTGATCGTTTCAGATATCCACGCCAATCTAGTCGCGCTCGACGCAGTGCTGCAAGACGCGGGACACTTCGACGCCATCTGGTGCCTGGGCGACGTAATTGGCTACGGGCCAGACCCCAACGAATGCGTCGCCCGCTTGCGCGAGTTTCCACACATCTGCCTGTCAGGCAACCACGACTGGGCCGCGCTCGGCAAGCTCGACCTGCGCGGCTTCAACGCCGAGGCGCGCATTTCCGCCGAATGGACCGCGCAGCAACTCGACCCGTCGACGCGCGCCTACCTGCAAGCCCTGCCGCCGTCGCGCGTCGAAGCCGGTTATACGTTGGCACACGGCAGCCCGCGCCAGCCGATCTGGGAATACATCCTCGATCCGGTGACCGCCGAACTGAACTTCAGCGCCTTCGTCACGGTCGCGTGCTTCGTCGGCCACACGCACATCCCGGTGGTCTATCATCTGCCGGACGGCGCGACCGGCCCGCACAATTGCGAGCCGCGCACGCCGCAGTGGAATCAACCGATCCATCTGAACAGCGGACGGTGGATCGTCAACCCGGGCAGTGTCGGCCAGCCGCGCGACGGCAACCCCGATTCATCTTACACAATTCTCGACCGTGAGAACAACGTCCTGGAATACCGCCGCGTCCGGTATCCCATTCAGGAAACGCAACGCCGCATGCGCAAGCATGGCTTCCCGGCCCGCCTGATCGAGCGGCTGGCAAAAGGTCATTGACCGGGCCGTATCGTTCTCCATTAAATGCACCCGAGTCCTATCATCCCACACCGGTCGCTCAACCGTCGCTCACGTCCTGGTCGTTCTATGCGGAGGACTTTGTGAAACTGGCAACCGTTATTCTGGCCGCCGGCCAGGGTACGCGCATGAAAACCGAATGGCCGAAGGTTCTGCATCCCATCGCCGGCCGCCCGATGGTCTCGTATGTCATTCACACCTCCATCGCGCTGGGCGATGAGCGCCCGACACTCGTCGTCGGTTATCGCGCTGACCAGGTCCGCGCGGCGATCGGCGATCGCGTCGCGTATGTCGATCAGCCTCAGCAGCTCGGCACCGGCCACGCCGTGATGCAGGCCCGAGCCGCGCTCCACGGCCACAGCGATGTCGTCCTGGTGTTATACGGCGATACGCCGTTCGTCCGCGTGGAGACGCTGCGCGCCATGCTCGACACACACGCCGAGAACAACGCGACCATCACCTTGCTCACCTTCCGCCCGCCCGACCCGCTGCGCTACGGGCGCATCGTCCGCAGTGGATCGGGGCGCGTGGTGAATATCGTCGAATACAAAGAGGCCACGCCGGAGCAGCTCACCATTCGCGAAGTCAACTCCGGCATCTTGTGTTTCCAGGCCGGCTGGCTGTGGTCGCATCTCGATCAACTTCAGCCCCGGCATGGCCACGGCGAATACTATCTGACCGATCTGGTCGCGCTGGCCGCGTCCGAGCACCAGGCGATCGCCACGCGCGAGGCCACCCCCGAGGAAGTCGCGGGCATCGACGATCGCGTGCGCCTGGCCTGGGCGGAGGCGCTGATGCGCACACGCATCGCCGAGCAGTTGATGCTATCCGGCGTGACACTGATCGACCCGGCGACAATCACGATCAGCGCTGAGGCCATCATCGAGCCGGATACGACGATCTTCCCCGGCACGCACATTCAGGGCCACACGCGCATCGGGCGCAACTGCCAGATCGGGCCGAACACGATCGTGCGCGACAGCGTCATCGGGGACAATTGCCGCGTGCTCGCCTCGGTGATCGAAGAGACAACCATTGAGGAGAACGTGACCGTCGGGCCGTTCGCGCACACGCGCAAAGGCGCATACCTGGAGCGCGATGTCGAGTTGGGCAATTACGCCGAGGTCAAGAATAGCCGGCTCGGCGCGGGCACGAAGTCGCATCACTTCTCGTACCTGGGCGACGCGACGCTGGGCAAGAAGGTCAACGTCGGTGCAGGGACGATCACCTGCAACTACGACGGCTCCGCCAAGTTCCCGACCGTGATCGGCGACAACGCCTTCATTGGCAGCGACACGCTGCTGGTCGCACCGGTGACCGTCGGCGCAGGTGCAAAGACCGGCGCGGGCTCGGTCGTCACGCATGACGTGCCCGACGGCGCGGTCGTGTACGGCGTGCCGGCCCGCCCGTCGCAAGCAAAAAAGGCTTGAACCGCCAAGTCGCGAAGAACGCGAAGAGATCTGGAATTCCTTGCAGTATTTACCCTCCAGGTCACTAGTGCTCCTGGGCTTAAATGAGCCAATGGTTGTCACTCTGAGCGAAGCGAAGAGTCTCGGCACTATGGGCGGGATGCTTCGCTCCGCTCAGCATGACAAACCGTTGGGGTATTTCCGCCGCGATGTACTAGCGGGCTGGCCGGAAGACCAGCCCACAGCACAGCAAACTTAGCGCTCTTCGCGCCTTCGCGGTAAAGTAGCGTTGTTAGCAGCATGAACCCTCAAGTTGGTAACGAACTGATTCTCCTGGCGATCCTGATCGCGCTGAATGCGTTCTTCGCCGCGTCGGAGATCGCCGTGATCAGCGTCCCCAAGTTGCGCCTGAAGCAACTCATCGAAGAAGGCAACAAAACGGCGGCGGTCCTGTTCCACCTGTCCGACGACTCCAGCCGTTTCCTGGCGACCATTCAGGTGTGCATTACGCTGATGGGCTTCCTGGCGTCGGCATCCGCCGCCGTCAACCTGTCGGGCGACGTGGCCGATTTCATCGGCCGGCTGCCCATCGACGGGATCGCCGTATCGGCGCACGGCATCGCCATCGCGCTGATCACGATCCTCTTAACCGGCGTGAGCCTGGTGTTCGGCGAGCTCGCGCCCAAGTCCATCGCACTGGCGCACAGCGAGCGCATCGCACTCGCGGTCGCGCGCCCGATCGATTTCCTGGCGCGCGCGGCCGGGCCGCTGGTGCGCTTCCTGGTCTGGGCGACGAACCTGATCGCGAAACCGTTCGGCGGCAAGCCGCGCCGGGGTATGCCCATCGTCACCGCGGAAGAGATCAAGACACTGGTCGATGCCGGGCAGGAAGGCGGCGTGCTCGAAGAAAACGAGAAAGACATGATCTACTCGGTCTTCGAGATTGCCGACACGCTGGCGCGCGAGGTCATGGTTCCGCGCATCGACGTGGTCGCGCTGGATGCCGACACACCGCTGTTGGAAGCCACCGACGTGGCGATCCGCTACGGGCACTCGCGCATCCCCGTGTACGAAGAAACGGTCGATCACATCGTCGGCATCTTGTACGCCAAAGACCTGCTCAAAGTGCTGCGCCAGCAGGGCCGCTCGGGCAGCGACAGCGTGCGCCTGACGAACCTCGCTCGCCCGGCGTACTTCGTGCCCGAAACGAAGAAGGTCGATGAGTTGCTGAAGGAACTTCAGCTGCGCCGCGTGCACATGGCGATCGTCATCGACGAGTACGGCGGCACGGCCGGCCTGGTCACCATCGAAGACCTCCTGGAAGAGATCGTCGGCGAGATTCGCGACGAGTACGACGAGTCGGAAGAGCCGATGATCAAGCCGCTGGGTGGGGACGAGTACGACGTCGACGCGCGCACGCTCATCGACGATGTGAATGAGTTACTGGAAGTCAAACTGTCCGACGACGAAAGCGATACGCTGGGCGGCTTCATCTATAACCAATTGGGCCGCGTGCCCACGCCGGGCGAGGCCGTCGAGGTGGAAGGCGTGCACATGCAGGTGCTGAGCGTGAAGGATCGGCGCATTGGCAAGATTCGCGTGAAGCGTGCAGCGCCCGCGCCTGCACCATCCGACGCGCGCAACGGCGCAGAAGAAAAGGCCTGATCAAGTTCCGCGCGGGTCTCCCGGCCCCGTTGACCCATCGACCGAAGGTTTCGCCGGTCACGTGAAAGAGACATGCCCGATCGCCAACGCCTGTATCGAACCGAAGCGATTGTCTTGCGTCGCGCCGATCTGGGCGAGGCCGACCGGCTGTTGACACTGCTCACGCCGGAGCGCGGCAAGCTGCGCGTCATCGCCAAGGGTGTGCGCAAGATCGCCAGCCGCAAGAGCGGTCACGTCGAGCTATTCAACCGCGTCAGCCTGCTCATGGCCAGGGGACGCGGCGAACTCGACATCGTGTCGCAGGCGGAGACGATCGAGGCATCGCGCCCGCTGCGCGACGATCTGCTCCGCTCGACGTACGCCCACTACGCCGCCGAGCTGATCGAGCGCTTCGCCGAGGAGGGCACGGCCCAGCCGGAACTGTTCGACCTGATGGTCGACGGGCTGGCCTGGTTCTCGACCGCGTCCGATCTGGCGCTGGCCGCGCGCTACTTCGAGCTACGCCTGCTCACGCTGGCCGGCTTTCAGCCGCAGGTGTTCCGCTGTGTCGCAGGCGGCGAGCCGCTCGGCGAGATCAAGGACGACGAAACATACGGCTGGAGTCCGGGCGAAGGCGGCGCGCTTTGCCCGCATCACGCCGAGAATCGGGCCGACATCAGCCGCCTGTCGCTCGGCGCGCTGAAAGTCTTGCGGCACGCCATGCGCAGCGACTATCATTCGTTCGTCGCGCTGCAACTGCGCCCGAGTGTGGCGTATGAGGTGGAGCAGGCGATGCAGCGCTACCTGAACTACGTCCTGGAGCGCAAGTCGAAGTCGATGGAATTCATCAACCTGCTTCGTCGTGAACAGATCAGTAAGTCAGTCGGTCAGTGAACAGTGATCACTGCCTCACTGATCACTGCCTCACTGCTTACTGGTTACTGCTTCACTGATCACTGGTTACTGCTTCACTGCTCACTGGTCACTGTCACAACTTGGCGAAGACAAACCACTCCACAGGTTAACTCGTGCCACAGCCTCTCTCTTTCCAACACGTCGTCCTCAAACTGCTCGACTTCTGGGCTGGCCGGGGTTGTTTGATCTGGCAGCCGTACAACGTGCAAGTCGGCGCGGGCACGATGAATCCCGCCACCTTCTTGCGCGTCTTGGGGCCGGAGCCGTGGCGCGTCGCCTACATCGAGCCGTCGATCCGGCCCGACGACGGCCGCTACGGCGACAACCCGAACCGGATGCAGATGCACACGCAGTTACAGGTGATCCTGAAGCCCGATCCGGGCAACCCGCAGGAACTGTATCTCGACAGCCTGGCGGCGATCGGCATCGAGCGCGACAAGCACGACATTCGCTTTGTCGAAGATAACTGGGAATCGCCCGCGCTTGGCGCGTGGGGACTGGGCTGGGAAGTCTGGCTCGATGGACTAGAGATCACGCAGTTCACCTACTTCCAGCAGGCGGGCGGTATCGTGCTCGATCCGGTGTCGGTCGAGCTCACCTACGGCCTGGAACGTATCGTGATGTTTCTGCAAGACCGGCGCAGCGTATGGGACATCGACTACGACGGCCGGCTGACTTACGGCGATGTATTCCTGCGCTCCGAGGTCGAGCACAATATTTACAACTACGAACTGGGCGATGTCGATCGGTTGCAGCAGATGAACGCGCTGTACGAGGCCGAAGCGAAAGCCGCGCTGGCGCACCAACCGCCGCTCGTCGTGCCCGCGCACGATTACATCCTGAAGTGCTCGCACACATTCAACCTGCTCGACGCGCGCGGCGCGATCGGCGTGACCGAGCGAGCGAGTTACTTCGCCCGCATGCGCGACCTGGCCCGGCAAGTGGCGGCGGCTTACCTCGAACAGCGGCAGCAGATGGAATTCCCCTGGTTCAAGGAACAACCAGTAATCAGTAAGCAGTTATCAGTCGGCAGTGTCGCCCAGCCAACCAGCCAACCAGCCAATCAACCACCCAACCAGCCAACTCTATTCGTATTGGAAATCGGCACCGAAGAACTCCCTGCCGGTGATGTGAGCAGCGCGCTGGAACAACTGAAAACGGCATTCCCCGCATTCCTCAAAGAGCACAAACTTGAAGCGGCTCAGGAGACGATGTTCCTTCCGCTCGGTACGCCGCGCCGGCTGGCATTGCTCGCCACCATCGCACCGCGCCAGCCCGACGAGGAGGTAGAAGTCAAAGGCCCTCCGCGCGACAGAGCCTTCGACCAGAACGGCAAGCCAACCAAAGCCGCCGAAGGCTTCGCCAAAGGGCAAGGCGTACCGGTGAGCGAACTCAAGCCGTACAGTGGCGATGATCGTTACGTGGGCGTGACGAAGCAAATCGTCGGTCGCCCGGCGCTTGGGGTGTTAGCCGAGAACCTGCCCGCCCTGATCGCTTCGCTCAAATTCGGAAAGACGATGCGTTGGAACGCCAGCAACGTCGCCTTCAGCCGGCCCATCCGCTGGATCGTCGCGCTACTGGGCGATCAAGTTGTACCGTTCGAGTACGCGGGCGTGAGCAGCGGTCGCGTCACGCGCGGCACACGCACTGCTGGATCGCCGGACATCAGCGCCGGCTCTGCCGACGATTATCTCGACGTTCTCAAGCGAGCGAGCATCATCGCCGGTTTCGAGGCACGCCGATCGGTTATAAGCGATCAGGTCAAGGCCACTGCTGCAAAAGCAGGCGGATCGGTCCCCGACGATCCGAGCCTGCTTGAAGAAGTCACCAATCTGGTTGAGCAACCCACGGCCCTGCTCGGCACGTTCGAGGAGAAGTATCTAGCGTTGCCCCAAGACGTGCTGATCACCGTCATGAAAAAGCACCAGCGCTACTTCCCCGTGACCAACCATCAAACCAACCAACTAACAAACCGCTTCATTACCATCCGCAACGGCGACTCAACGCATCTCGACATCGTGAAACAGGGCAACGAAAATGTGCTGCGCGCGCGCTACGCCGACGCTGAATACTTCTTCAAGCGCGACACACAGAAGAAACTCGAAGAGTATTTGCCGCGACTCGGCACACTGACCTTCCAGGCCAAGCTCGGATCGATGCTCGATCGCGTGAAGCGCGTCGAGGCGCTCACGCCGAAGATCGCGGCGATGCTCGACCTGAGCAGTGACGAGCTTAAGGTTGCTCAGCGCGCCGCGCATCTGTGCAAGGCCGACCTGGTGACGCAGATGGTGATCGAGTTCACTTCGCTGCAAGGCGTGATAGGACGCGAGTATGCGCTCATCTCCGGCGAAAGCCAGGCCGTGGCCGTTGCCATCTTCGAGCACTATCTACCGCGCTACGCAGGCGATGGGCTGCCCGGGTCAAAGGCAGGTGTAGCGGTCGGGCTTGCCGATCGGTTGGATAGCCTGGTGGGCCTGTTTGCGATCGGGCTTGCGCCGACCGGCTCCGCCGATCCGTGGGCGCTGCGCCGCGCCGCGCTCGGCATCGTGCAGGTGCTGCTCGAACGACAGATTCCGTTCTCGCTGCGAGACGGGCTGCGGCTCGCCGCCGACAATCAACCGGTGAAGGTCGAAGACAAAATCATCGACGAGGTGATCACCTTCATCACCGGGCGCCTGCGCGTCGTGCTGCTCGATCAGGGCTTGCGTTACGACGCCGTCGATGCGGTGCTGGCCATGCAGTCCGGCGACCCGTATCACGCCGCGCGCGAAGCGTCGGCGCTGGCAACCTGGATGCAGGAACCTGACTGGAACGACGTGCTGTCGAACTACTCGCGCTGCGTGCGCATCACGCGCGATTTGAAAGAACGGCTGCCGCTCGATACGCGCGCCGACTCCGAACCGGCGACGGTGGCCCTGCGCCAGGTCTACGACCGAGCAGCGGCGAAGGTCAAGGCGCAGCCCGACGTGAACACACTGCTGACTGAGCTGCGCGGCATGAAGGATACGATCTTCACGTTCTTCGAGAAAGTCCTGGTGATGCACGAGGACCAGGCGATCCGCCGGGCGCGGCTGGGATTGGTGCAACACATTGCCGCGTTGAGCGAAGGGATCGTCGATCTCTCTAAGGTGGAAGGTTTTTGATGCGAAAATGGTTACGGGCGCTGATCCCAATCGGGATCGGCGCGATCACGACGATCGTGCTAATCGGTGCGACGCGGCAGTTGACTGCCCAGGCGACAGCGAGCTGGGCTGCTCAATCGCAGCCGGCGCACGCCGTGACGCTCGGTGGCAATCTGCTGATCAATCCCGACTTTGAAGACGGCTATAGTTATCCGCTGCCGTGCTGCAACAACATCGCCGTGCCGATTGGATGGAACATTCGCTGGTACACGGATACGCCGTCAAGCGGGTACATCGACTACACGTTCAAGCAGCCCGAAGTGAAAATCATCGACGCAACGGTCTGGCCGTTCTGCTGCCAACTTCTGCTGCCGCCGCGCATCCACAGCGGGCGTTACGCCGTCGAATCGTTCGTGCTGTTTGCGAACCAGGATACGTCGTTCTACCAGCAGGTCGGCGGCGTTCCGATCGGCGTGGTGGTGACGGCCTCGGCCTGGGTGCACGCCTGGGTCAGCAGTTGCGATCCCACGCCGAGCATTACACCGGTATTATCGCTGCAAGGCCCCACACAATCGGGCTGCCCGAACAATTATTGGCCGATCGAATCCTCTCGCATGAGGGTGGGCATCGATCCGTATGGCGGCACGGATCCACGCGCTTCGACTGTGGTGTGGAATCGGAGTTGGACCGACCCGCAAGGCTGGGGACCCTACGACTACTATTCGTCCACCCTGCCGGTTGTGACGA
>DATBWU010000148.1:0-3192 GCA_036514635.1 Anaerolineae bacterium
GCCTGCTCCATGATCTGCCGCCCGGCGGCATCGTCGCCGACGGCGGTGAGCAGGGTCACGTTCACGTCCAGCCGGGCCAGGTTCTCGGCGACGTTGCGCGCCACACCGCCCAGGCTGCGCCGCACGCGGCCCGCGTTCGACGTGCCGGGCAGCAACGGCCCGGCCGCGCGCCCCTTGATGTCGAGGCCCGCCGCGCCGATGACGAGGACAGGTTGGGAGGTGGGGTTGGTCATGAACCTTGCTTCTGCGCCCAGGTCAGTTTACGGACTGGACTTAGCCGGTTTCTCTTCCAACACCTCGCGCAAGCGCTTGAGCGCGTCGCTCATCTCTTTCTCGCTCTGCGAGAGATTCTCGCGTGAAGTATTACGCAGCATTCGATCAATGGTCTGCGCGACCATATCAATAAAGCGCAGGGCCAGGGGATGAGTCGCTTCAGCCGGCTCGGCTGTTCGGTCGAGCGTGCGGATAGCGTGCGTGATGGATTCGAGCAGATCGGCTTGCGCCTCCGCCTGCGCCAACTGAATCTGCAACAAGCCATCCGCCTCGCCGGCCGACTTCGTGATCGTCGACTCTTTCTGCCAATCCACCTGCCATGTCCGGCGTCGTTGCTCGCTCACTTCATCGGGGACGACGATGTTATCGAAACTCAAGTCGAGCAGTTCGATGTCGCGCCCGGCCAGGGTCGAACGGCCTTCCTCGAAAGCCGCGCTGCGAATGTCCTGGCGCGGAGTCAGAGCGAAATTATCGGGCGCGAAGAGATCGTCGAGCATCCGCTCGACCAGCGCGTCACGCACATTGCTGGCAGCCACACCGTGCGCGAGCCTGTTCCACGCGATCCCCGCCGGAAGCTCGTAAGTGGCCAGCCGCAATGCTTCGAGCGAGACCGGCGGCCGATCGCGGTGCGGCATCGCTTCCATCGGCCTGAGCCGGCGCAGGCGCAGCCAGGCCAGCAGCATCCGCAGGAATCCGGCTCGGGGGGGGGAAGGCGGATCGGTATCCACCCGTGGCTTGATCTGGAACAGCGTCGACACGCGCACCCGAACCGGGATGCCATCCCTGGTGAGGACGAACTCGGGATTGGGATCGGCGACCGTCTGCTTCCGTATGTCAAACGGCAGGCGCACGCGCTCGAAGGCCGACAGGTCGTATTCACCCGGGCCGAGCATCCGGCCAAATCCGCCATTTCGTTCCGTGACGACTGCCGCCCCAAATGCGACGCTCAGCCAGCCCGGCCCGCCGATCTTGATGCCAGCCTCGTCAGGCTCCGCTGAATCCTGGCCCGAGGCGGTTTGGACGACCTCGCCCGGTTTAACGTCGACGCTCGTCCTTTCCAATCCGAAGACTGAGGCCATGGCGAAGCGCAGGCCGGACTGCGCCGATTTCAGGCTGTACATCTGCGTGACGAAATAACCCGCGCGCCACATCGCCCACGCGGCTCCCAGGATAGCGGGCACCACGTACCAGAGGTCCAAGGGCACTCTGAAGGGAGCCGATTGACCGGGATGGACGACCGTGATCTCGAGAGTCAGGCGAGGCCCAAACGCCTGGTTGCGCGGCGTGAGCATTTGCCACGTGTATTCGTACGTGCCGGCTACACCGGGAGCTGTCACGATTGCCACCGGCCCGAATGGATTGCCGGGGGCGATTTCGCCGACAGGAATCGCGGGCCTTTGATCAGCCGACGGGCCGCCGGTCGGCTTGAGCTGGAAAGACGCATCCCACGCGCAGTCCCCCACATTGAAGACGGTCCATCTGGCGCTGAAGTCGGCTCCCGTCTCGACTGTGGCGGGCGCGGACGAGTCGAGGGCATAAGCGTCGTAGGTGCAACCTGTCTGGGCATCGTAGGCGGCCGTGGGCAACTGGCTATAATACCAGTCGGCGAAAGGAGTGACGACGGCCGCGCCGAGGATGCCGGCCGCCAGGCACGCGAAGGCTACCAGGTAGAAGCGCCACTGGGCCGCCGACCGTTCGTTGTGCCGGAGGCGGTGCAAAGACCGGCCGAGGGCCTGCAGCACCTCGTTAAGACTCGGGTGGGTTTTCGGGTTCATCGCCTGGAGAGGGTAGCTCGCCGGTCGGAATCCGCAAGAAGGTCGCGTCGCTCAAAGGCGATCGCCGCGCCGATTCGGCCGCGATCCGTTGCAACGTTTCCATGAAGCGCAGGGCAATGCGATCCGTGCTGTCCGGGCCGGCCTCCGCGCCGCGCTCCAAGGCCTGAATGACGCGCAAGATCAACGCTATCTGCGCCTGCGACCAGGCTGCCTTGTGCCGCCGCTCGCTTTCAGCCGTGCCCTCGGCATCCACCATGATCATGCGGCTCTGCCAGGCCGCCTGCCAGGCGCTGATGCGTTGTAGAGTGATCTTGCCCAGCTCGTGGTCTTTCTTGTTGACCGATTGTGGATTGTAGTTTTTCGGGAAGTCTCTCGGGAAGAAGGCGTCGATGCCGACGCGAATCAGGCGGATGCCCGATCGGTTGAGCGCCGCGCGCACCTCGGTGTCCAATCGCCTTCTGATGTCCTGGCGCGGATGGGCCTGCGGGTCTTGAGGCTCGCTCAGGCCATCGAAGGTATACTCGGCGACGATGGCCCGCAGCCGATCGATCGCCACTCGCAACGGAATCTCGTGCCAGGACACTGCGCCATCCGGCCCAACACTCTCCAGGTTCCGCGCCTGCATGACGGTGCGGGGCGTCCACCGATAGGGCCGGGGCCAGCGAACCCCGGTCTGCTCTTGCACTTTGACCGGCTCGACTTTGTCGATCTGGAACCGAATTGTGACGGTCACGCGAATGGGAATGCCGTCGCGCGTCACCAGATCGACTTCTTGCCTGCGAATCTGAACCCGCAGATCGACGACCTGCCCGATTCTCTCCTCGCTGTGGGTGAAGGCCACGCCCGGCCCCTCGATCCGGCTCAACTGTGTGCCGGTCATCAGCACGACGACACTCGAGCTGTCAACGTCGATGGCTCCGCTGCCGCCCGCGTGGTCGCGACTTTTGCCGTCGGGTCCCGGTTCGACCTTGCCCTCACGGATCACCGCCATGAGCGTCGAGGCCCCCTTGGCAAAGCGCCATAGTAGCCGCCTCGATACTGAGACTTGCGCTGCGCTGCTGTGGTCGATGGGGAGGACGTGCGGGCCGGCGAGCTTCACCACGAACCAGAAAAACAGGTACACGATCAGCGCTTCGACGATCAA
>DATBWU010000149.1:0-5166 GCA_036514635.1 Anaerolineae bacterium
CCGAGGCGCGGCGTCTCCGCGAGGCTAGCGAATATGAGTTTGAAGGTGAACTATTAGAGGAGGCCGATGCACATCGCGTTGTCGACGATGCCGGCCGTTTTGTCGCTCGCTTGCGAAATTATCTCCGTAACGCGGGCGCACTCAAGCGTAACCCGTGAAGTGTGAATCGTGTTTTACAATCGAAAGGAGGTGGCGCGCAGTCGATAGCAGCCCTGAACTTGCCCCATCGTTAAGCTTTGCATCTAGACCGCTCATTAAGGAGGAGCACGCATGTTGACGAAGAGGATGTACCCCATTCTCGCCACGCTGGCCGCCTTATCGCTGATTCTGGCGGCCTGCCAGACGACGGCGTCGCCGGCGACGCCGACCGCGCCCGCCGAGCCATTGGTCTTCGGCATGATCCTGGTCGGCCCGCAGAACGATCACGGCTGGAGCCAGGCGCACTACGACGCCGGCCAGTACGTCGAGGAGAAGCTCGGCGCGAAGATGATCGTCATCGACAAGGTCAACACGGCGGATCGACCTAGCACAACTCCCGACCAGGTGGCCGCCGATATGATCGCGCAGGGTGCGCAGCTCGTCTTCTTCACCTCGGACGATATGAAAGACGGCGCGTTGCAGGGCGCGGAGAAGAATCCCGATGTGCCGATGATCTGGTCGTCGGGCGACAGCGCGTGGGCTGACGGCAAGGACTACCGCGCGGATCTGAAGAACCTGGGCAACATCATGGGTCGCATGGAGTACGGCAAGATGATCGCCGGCTGCGCGGCAGCGTTGACTACCGAGACCGGCTCGATCGGCTACCTCGGCCCGCTGATCAACGACGAGACACGCCGCCTGACTAACTCGGTCTATCTCGGCGCGAAGTATTGCTGGGAGACCTATCGCGGCGAGGCCGCCGATCTGGAGTTCAAAGTTACGTGGATCAACTTCTGGTTCAACATCCCCGGCGTCACGCTCGATCCGACGCAGGTCGCCAACGAGTTCTTCGACTCCGGCGCGGATGTCGTGGTCTCCGGCATCGACACGACCGAAGGTCTGGTGGTGGCCGGCCAGCGCGCCGACAGAGGCGAGACGGTGTGGGCCATCCCCTACGACTACAAGGGCGCGTGCGACCAGTCGCCCAACGTGTGCCTGGGCGTGCCGTTCTTCAACTGGGGCCCGGCGTACCTGAAGGTCGCCCAGGCCGTTCAGAATGGCTCTTTCAGCGCGACGTTCGAGTGGAATGGGCCGGACTGGACGGACATCAACAACCCGGACACCAGCGCAGTCGGTTTCGCCAAAGGCCCGGCGCTCTCGGCGGATAATGGGGTCGAACTGGACGAGTTCATCGCCGGCCTGGCCGACGGCTCGATCAACCTGTTCAAAGGCCCGCTGAACTATCAGGACGGCAGTGTGTACCTGAAAGACGGCGAGGTCGCGACAGACCTGCAAATCTGGTACATGCCGCAGTTGCTGGAGGGCATGGTCGGCGCGAGCACGAGCGAATAGCCTCTGATCGCGACCAGGTGGGGAGGGGAAGACGGTTGCCTTTCCCTCCCTTTTTCTAGCAGTTGCCGGTGGTCAGTTATCAGTTATCAGTTGTCAGTTATCAGTTGTCAGTTATCAGTTCACTGCCCACTGATTACTGATTACTGCTCACTGTTCACTTCACCATGCGCGTTGAGCTGCGAAACATTCATAAACACTTCGGGCCGGTGCGCGCCAATGATGGTGTGACGCTCACCATCGAGGCGGGCACGCTGCACGGCTTGCTCGGCGAAAACGGTGCGGGCAAGTCCACGCTGATGAAGGTCCTGTCCGGTTTCCTCGTCGCCGACTCCGGCGAGATCGTGCTGGATGGCAAGCCTGTCCGCATCACATCGCCGCTCGATGCGATCCGGCACGGCATCGGCATGTTGCACCAGGACCCCCTGGTCTTTCTGCCGTTCAGGGTGATCGACAACTTCCTGCTCGGCAGCCCCGGATCGTTGCAGCTCGATCGCGCCGGCGCGGCGCGGGAACTGAAGCGGCTGTGCGATCAGTTTGGCTTCACGCTCGACCCCGATACCTCGATCCGATCGCTGACCGTCGGCGAGCGGCAACAGTTGGAAATTGTGCGCCTGTTGTGGCTGGGCGCGCGCGTGCTGATCCTGGACGAGCCGACGACCGGCATCTCGGCCGTGCAGCGCGCGAAGTTGTTCGAGACGCTGCGCGCGCTGGCCGTGCAGGGCATGAGTGTGATTTTCGTGTCGCACAAACTGGAAGAAGTCGAAGAGTTGTGTGACAGGGTTGCCGTGATGCGGCGCGGCCAGGTCGTCGGCGAGGCGAACATGCCGTGCCCGGCGGAGACACTGGTCGAGATGATGTTCGGGCAGGTCGTCGTCGTGAGCGGGCGGCTGCCGGTCGATCTGGGAAAGACGGTGTTGCAGCTCGAGCAGGTCAGCCTGCGCGACAACTTGTTGTCGCTCGACGATGTATCGCTCACGGTGCGGGCCGGCGAAGTCATCGGCCTGTCCGGGCTGGAAGGCAGCGGGCAGCGGACGCTGCTGCGCGCGTGTGTCGGCCTGCTGCGACCGGGCGCGGGCTGCGTGCGCATCGGCGGGCGCGACCTGACAGGGCATTCTTATCGCGAGTTCCTATCGGCCGGCATCCACTATTTGTCGGCCGGGCGGCTCGAAGAGGGATTGGTCGCCGGGATGACGCTGACGGAGCATCTGGTGTTGGCCGGCGGCGACCGGCGTTTTTTCGTCGATTGGGCAGGCGCCCATCGGCGCGCCGAAGACGTGATCAAATTCAACGACATCCGGGGGCGACCCGCTTCCACGGCCGAGGCGTTGTCGGGCGGCAACCAGCAGCGCCTTTTGTTGGCGATGCTCCCGCCGGAGTTGAAGTTGCTGTTGATGGAACATCCCACGCGCGGGCTGGACATCGAATCGGCCAATTGGATATGGGTGCAGCTGCTGGCCCGGCGCACCTACGGCACGGCGATCATGTTTGCTTCAGCCGACCTGGACGAATTGCTTCAGTACAGCGATCGGATCATGGTTTTTTTCGCCGGGCGCGTGCTGCAAGTGCTGAACGCGGCGGAGACGAACGTGGATCAGTTGGGGCACTTGATCGGGGGCAAGTCGATATGAGCCGCAGCGAGTGGGGGAAAAGGGGCATCGCCGGATTATTGTTCGTGCTGCCCTATCTCCTGGCGGTTCTGGTCGGGACGCTGTTGCTCGTCCTGTCAGGTGTGCCGCTATCACTGGCCCACGAGCCTTACGTGCTTTTGGTAACCGGCACGCTCGCGACGCCCGAAAAAGTTTCGGACACGCTGATGGCGTGGGTGCCGCTGGTGTTGTGCGCGGCGGGACTGCTCGTCACGTATGCGGCCGGACTGTGGAACATCGGCGTCGAAGGGCAGATTGTCTTCGGCGCGATCGCGGCGGCGCTCGTCGCGCGCCAGGTGACGGCCCCGCCCGAGATACTCGTGCCGCTGACGCTGCTCGCGGGCATGATCGGCGGCGCGCTGTGGGGGCTGGCGGTCGGCGCCCTGCGCACCTTCGGCAAGGTCAACGAGATCTTCGGCGGGCTGGGTCTGAATTTCGTCGCGACCGGTTTCACGATTTATCTCATCATCGGGCCGTGGAAACGCGCGGGCATCGCGTCGACCAGCGGCACCGATCTGTTTCCACGCGAGGCCTGGCTGCCCAACTTGAGAGGTATCGAACTCCCCTCGCCGTTCACCGGTCTGACGCTCTCGCCGCTCGCGATCGTTCTCGCCACGGCTGCCGTGATCATCGTGTACGTTCTGCTGCGCGGCACATTTTTCGGATTGCGCCTCAAGGCGGTGGGCAAGAATATGCGCTCGGCCTTCCTGCTGGGCGTGCCGACGAAGCGTTACATGCTCGCGGCTTTCGGTCTGTGCGGCGTGTTCGCGGGGCTGGCCGGTGCGATTCAGGCGACCAGTTTCCATCACAAACTGGTTCCCGCCATTTCGGGCGGCTATGGCTACCTGGGCATCCTGGTCGCGCTGCTGGCCGGGTTCCGCGCCGCGTGGATCGCGCCCCTCGCGTTGTTCTTCGCGATGATCACCGTCGGCAGCACCCAGCTCCAACTGCGCCTGAACCTCGATTCGTCGATCGGCGGCGTGCTGCAAGGCGTGCTGGTGCTGTTCGCGCTTCTGGCGCAGGGATGGAGAGAGAAGAGAAGGATGAGGGATGAAGGATGAAGTGTCTTTCTTCAGCCTTCATCCCTCCGCCCTCATCCTTTGAGGAGGTGTATGGAAGCTGCGCTGGCTTCGATACTGGCTGCGTCTGCGCCGCTGATCTTCGCGACGATCGGCGAGACGATCACTGAAAAATCCGGTGTGATCAACCTGTCGCTGGATGGCAGTATTCTGCTGTCGGCGATGGCAGCCTTCGCCGTGGCGCTCACCACGGGAAGCGTGTGGCTGGGTTTTCTGGCCGCGATGATCGTCTCGATGCTGGTCGCGCTACTCGTGGCGTATGCCAGCATCTCGCTGAAACTGAACCAGGTCGCGGTCGGTTTCGTCCTGACGCTCCTGTGCACCGACCTGAGTTCGTTCCTGGGCAATCCATTCGTCAACCGCCAGGGCGTGCCGGTTCCACACATGCCCATCCCGATCCTCAAGGATATTCCGCTGATTGGGCCGATCATCTTCGATCAGGACTTGACGGTGTACGCCAGCCTCCTGACGGTTTTCGTGGCATACCTGTTCATGTTCAAGACGCGGCGCGGGCTGGAATTGCAAGGCGTCGGCGAGCGGCCTGAGGCGGCCTACGCGCGTGGCATTCCCGTCAACCGGATGCGCTACCTGTACGCGGCGATCGGCGGGCTGCTGGTTGGGGCGGGGGGCGCGGCCTACTCGCTCGATGTCAAGCTGGGCTGGTCGTATCGCCACACGGCGGGGCTGGGCTGGATCGCGCTGGCGATCGTGATTTTTGGCGGATGGCATCCGTTCCGCGTCGCGTTCGGCGCATACCTGTTCGGCGCGTTGCAGACGCTGGCGCTGAAGTTACAACCGGTGATGCCGAACCTGTCGCAGGTGTTGTCCACCCTGCCGTTCCCGCTGATGATCTTCACGTTGCTGCTGGTCTCTAGTGATTCGGTTGCCCGCCTGCTCGATCGGTTCCCTGCACTGCGGGGCATTCTGCGCAGCGATCCTCCCTCTGCGCT
>DATBWU010000150.1:0-12662 GCA_036514635.1 Anaerolineae bacterium
GTCGAACGCGGGCCGCGTGCGGCGCAGCCTGGGCGGTGTGGCGCGCAACGTCGCCGAGAACCTGGCCCGGCTGGACGTGAACGTGACCCTGCTCACCGCCGTCGGCGACGATGCCGCCGGGCGGCAGATCATGGAGCAGGCGGCCGGCTGCGGCGTCGACACGTCGCCGTCGATCGTCGTCGCGGGCGGCCGCACCGGCGCGTACCTGGCGATTCTGGACGACAGCGGCAACCTGTCGGTCGCGATCGACGACCTGAGCATCGTCGAAGCGATCACGCCGCGCTACTTGAACGACCGGCGCCGCCTGTTCGCCGAAGCCTCGATGCTCGTCAGCGACGCCAATCTCACGCCCGATACGCTGGCGACCATTTTCAACCTGGCTGCCCGGAACAACCTGCCCGTGTGCGCCGACCCCACATCGACCCTCCGGGCCGATCGGCTCTGCCCCTACTTGAAGCAACTGCACCTGATCGCGCCGAACGTCGCCGAAGCGGCAGTGCTGACCGATGGCGAGCCGGCGCGCACGCAGGATCAGGCCCTGGGCGCGGCGCGGCAACTGGTATCGCTCGGCGTCGACTTCGCCATCCTGACGCTGGCCGATCAGGGATCGGCCTACGCCACGTCGAACGAGAGCGGTTTGGTTCCGGCCATGCACGTCGACATCGTCGATGCGAGCGGTGCGGGCGACGCGCTGACCTCGGCGACGATCTTCGCCGTGCTGAACGACATCCCCACCGACGAAGCCGTGCGGCTGGGCGTCGCCGCCGCCACGCTGACACTGCAATCCAAAGAGACCGTCAACCCCGAACTCAGCCTCGAAAGACTGTACGCCCAACTGGCGGCATAAGCGCCTGTCTGACAAGCCGCCAGATTAACCACCAAGACACGACCCCGCAGAAAGATGCGGGGCAAGCGACGCCAAGAATCTCCAAGTTTTCTTGGTGTTTCTTTGTGTCCTGGAGTCTTGGTGGTGAGCTTTAAGACAGGCTCTTAGCCTAGAGTTTGAACTCCGGGCGATAGCGCTACGGTGTAGCAACCGGAGTGGCTTCCCCTGATTGGGGCTGTGTCGGCACGGGCGCGCCTGCCAGCGAATATTCCTCTTCGAACGCAAGCGTAGTGCCGATGTACGCGCGGGCTCGATACGTGCCTGGACTGCCGTCGTGTGAGCAGAAGGCGCGTGCCGTCTGCGCTGCCGGGCCGTCATCCCACAGCGTGACGAACAGATCGAATATCTCGCCGTCGCGGTAGCAGAAGATGCCCCACGGCGCGCCGTTGTTGACACCACTCGCGCGGAAGAAGACGTACACGCGCGACGTGCCGGAGGGGAACTGCAAGCCGGGATCGAGCGGGTTGAAGTTGGCGTCGATGCGCGAGGCCAGCGTCAGGAACTCGAAGCGGGCCTGGGGGGCGGGCGTAGCCGCGTTCGGGATCGGCGTGAGCAGGACAAACGGCACATCGGGCGCGGGCGTAGCCGTCGACGTAAGCGTCGGCGTAACCGTCGGCGTGGTCGTGGGCGGGACTCGCGTGGAGGTCGAGGTGAGCGTCGGGGCCGGGCCGATCGTCGGGACAGTCGCAACAGTGGCGACTGTCGCCGTCACCGACGGCCCGGGTGCAAGAGCCGGCGGCGTTTGCAAGGCGATGACGGCCACCGCCACGGTGAGCGCGACGAAGAGAATAGACAGAAGGGTCCAGCGCTGGGCGCTGCGAGTGGCTTCTTCACGAAGGATGTAATACGGCGCGCGTCGCGACTGGTTGGCATATCGGATCGTTTTGCGCAGCGCGAACAGGATGATGAGGAAGCCAGCGAGCAGCAGGAGGGTGGAATATTGAGTGATCAGTGTCTGCATGCCTTGGGCGCGTTCCTTCGCACAGGATAGCGAACATCAGCACCGATCGCCCGCCGTGTGAAACAGGCAAACACCACCCTGCCCGCTCGCGGTGGAACGCGGCAGACCGATGCACGAGTGAAGCGCGATTCGTTTGACTATCCCTGGCTGAGCGCTCGTAGTATACCACACTCGCCGACTCCCAAAGTCCTTGAAACTTCGGAAGTCTGGCACAGACGCCGCTGCTTCGCTGTGGTATAATTCTTGCACACCGCCCGTGGGGGATGCTGTGCTGAAGGAGCGGATGTATGATCGAAGTCGCGATTGATAGCATTCGGGTCAGTTTGATGACGCAGCAGCGTGTGGTCATCTTGAAAGACCTGGAAAGTGACCGCTACCTGCCGATCTGGATTGGCCCGTGCGAAGCGGAGTCGATCACCATTGAGCTTCAGGGGGTGGCCGTGGCCCGCCCGTTGACCCACGATCTGCTCAAGACCGTCGTCACCGATCTGGGCGGCAAGGTGCGCCACATCATCGTCAGTGACCTGCGCTCGGACACCTTCTACGCGCGCATCCTGCTGAACGTCAACGGCCGTCAAATGGAAATCGACGCGCGCCCCAGCGACGCCATCGCCCTGGCCGTGCGCGCTAAAGTGCCGATCTATGTCGCCGAGCCGGTGATGGAAGCGGCCTCGATCATGCCGGAAGAAGACATCGAGACCGAGGGCGTGGATTCCGCGACGAACGAGAAGCTGGAGCAGTCGCCCTTTGGCGATCTGATCGACAATCTCGACCTGGATGATCTGGGCGGCCCCGAAGAAAGTTGATCCGGTTGACGTGCTGCGCAGTGTGTGAGCGCGCCAGCGCGACACGATGTTTCGCCCGCGAAGACGCCGCAGGCCCACTTGGTGCTGCGGCGTTATATCAAGTGGCCGGCCCTCCGGGAGTGCGGGTAATTGCACACAAATGCTCCAGGCCCGCGTCCTCGTCGAAGATGCCCGTAGCGCAGCGAAGGGTACGGGCTGTCCGCGAGGACGCGGACGGAGAGCCATCAAGATGTGAACAATCACCAGCGGGAGTGCGGTTGACATGACGACGACTCCGATCGACCGCATGGTTCCACATTCCATCGAAGCCGAGGAAGCCGTCCTCGGCTCTTTGCTCATCGACCCCGAATCGATCTTCCGGGTCAGCCCGTTCCTGCACCCCGACGACTTTTACATCGTCAAGAACCGCTGGGTGTACGAGGCGTGCCTGCAACTGCACGAGCGCCGCGAGCCGATCGACTTTGTGACGGTGACGGAAGAACTGGAGAAGCGCGGCCAGTTGAGCGAGATCGGCGGGCCGGCGTTCATCTCGCACCTGATCAACGTCGTGCCGACGGCGATCCATGCCGAAGGCTACGGCCACATCGTCGAGCGCGCCGCCGTGCGGCGCAAGCTGCTACGGGCCGCCAGCGACATCGCGCAGTACGCTTACGACGAGGCCGCCGAAGTCGACGAGACGATCGACAAAGCCGAGCAGGCCCTGTTTGGTGTCAGCCAGCGCCGGCAGAGCCGCGACCTGCTGCCGATCAGCGACGTGATGCGCAGTTACTACGAGCGCATCGAGTATCTGTACGAGCATCGCGGCGAGCCGCTGGGCATCCCGACCGGCTTCCTCGACCTCGACAAGCTGCTCGGCGGCCTGCAGCGATCCGACCTGATCATCGTCGCGTCAAGACCCGGCATCGGCAAAACCAGTCTGATGTTGAGCATGGCCCTCAACGCGGCGCGCAAGTTCCACCAGCGCGTGGCGATCTTTACGCTGGAGATGTCGAGCGAGCAGTTGGTGCAGCGCATGATCAGCGCCGAGACCGGCATCGACAGCCAGCGCCTGCGGCTGGGCGAGCTGCACGAGGACGAGTGGCCGCTGTTCGTGCAGGCCTCGTCGGCGCTGAGCGACTCGCTGATCTACCTGGACGACACGCCCAGCATCTCCGCGCTGCAGCTGCGCACCAAGGCGCGTCGCCTGCACGCCGAGCACGGCCTCGATCTGATCGTCGTCGATTATCTGCAATTGATGACGGGCGACACGCGCTCCGAGAATCGCGTGCAGGAAATCTCGTACATCTCGCGCGCACTGAAGGGGTTGGCCCGCGAGCTGAACCTGCCGGTGATGGCCGCCTCGCAGCTCAGCCGCTCGGTCGAGCAGCGCAGCGACAAGCGACCCGTATTGAGCGATCTGAGAGAGTCGGGGTCGATCGAGCAAGACGCCGACGTGGTGATGTTCATCTATCGCGACGACATGTATGATCCGCAGAGCGAGCGCAAGAACGTGGCCGAGATCATCGTCGCCAAGCACCGCAACGGCCCGACCGGCATGATGGAGTTGTACTTCCGCAATCAACTGGCGCAGTTCGTGAACGCGGCGCGGCGCGAGATTGCCCTCTAGGGGCAAAGGTGACCGGCACTTTCGCAGACCCCCGTAGCGACGCGAAGGGGGCAGAAGTGCCGGTCACCTGAATACGGGAGCGTGAGTGTGAAAGTGTTCAGCGGGTTCCCGGCGGGCAAGGTGCACAGCGTGATCCTGCCCGAATCGTTGTTCACCGATCTGCTGCCGCTGATCGACGATCTGGCCGAGTTGAAGGTGACGCTGGTCTGCTTTCGCATTCTCTCGGCGAAGAGCGGCGCGATCCGCTGGGTCACTCAATCCGAACTGACGGCGGGTCACGATGTGTTGAGAGGGCTGGACGAAGCCGGCCTGGCGCACGGGCTGGATCGGGCGCTGGCGCGCGGAACGTTGTTGAGAGCCTACGATCGCGCATCGGGTGAGGCGCTGTACTTCGCCAACACGGAGCGCGGGCGAGCCGCCGTCGCCGCGATCGGGCAAGGTGCGCCGATCACGACGATCGAACTGGCCAAGGAACGAACCAATATTTTCCGCCTGTACGAGCAGACGATCGGCCCGCTGACGCCGCTGATCGCCGACGAGCTGCGCGAAGCGGAAAAAGATTTTCCGGCGGATTGGATCGAAGAGGCGTTCCGCGAGGCGGCGCGGCAAAACGCGCGCTCGTGGGCCTACGTGAAGAAAGTGCTGGAGTCCAGACAACGCCGAGGCAAGCACGATGAAACGGGTCGACGCGATATTGGGCGCGAGTGGCAAGAGTTCCTCGAGCGGCAACCGCGCCGAGACGAAGACGAGTTCCCCTTCTGAGGCCGTGGAAGCGCCGTGCCCGATCTGCGACGGCACGCAATGGGTCAGTCATGACGTGCCGGTCGGCCATCCCGACTTCGGCAAGCTGTTCCCGTGCACCTGCCAGCAAGAGCGGCGGGCAAGCGAGCGGATCGCTTCATTGCGCGACTCACGTGAATGGGCGCGGTTGGCCCACCTGACCTTCGCCACGTTCGAGCCGGAAGGGCACGCTTTCAACGCCGAGCAGCGCCAGTCGCTGCGAAACGCCTACCATTGGGCGCAAGAGTACGCTAAAGAACCGCGCGGCTGGCTGTTGATTCAGGGCAACTATGGCGTCGGCAAGACGCACCTTGCCGCCGCGATAGCGAATGCCTGCCTCGCAGGCGGTCTGCCAGTCACTTTTCTCAACGCACCCGATCTGCTCGATTATCTGCGCGCGGCTTTTAGCCCCAGCGTCGAAGAAACCTTCAACGAACGATTTGACGAACTGCGCGACATGCCCCTGCTCATTCTCGACGATCTCGGCACGCAGAATGCCACGCCGTGGGCCGAAGAGAAGCTGTTCCAGATTCTCAACCACCGTTACCTGGGCCGGCGGCCGACCGTCATCACCACGAATCAGCCGCTCGACGACCTCGATCCGCGCCTCAGCTCGCGCCTGACCGACATGGACCTCGTGCGCAAGCTGCCGATCGATGCGCCGGACTATCGCCGCAGCCCGCTGGAGCAGGAGCATCAAGCGTTAAGCAGTCTGGTCCACTATCGCGACAAAACATTCGATGCGTTCAACTTGCGCAGATTTGAGATCAGTGCTGAAGTGCGCGAGAACCTCGAAAACGCCGTCGCCATAGCCCGCTCGTATGCCGAACTTCCACAAGATTGGCTGGTGTTCGCCGGTAAATCAGGCTGTGGCAAAACTCACCTGGCGGCCGCCATCGCCAATCGATGTGTCGCTTTGGATTACCAGGTACTATTTATCGTCGTACCTGACCTGCTCGACTATCTGCGTGCGGCCTATAGTCCAGATAGCAAGGTACATTACGGCAAACGATTCGATGAAATCAGCGAATCACAAGTTCTGATCTTGGACGACCTCGGCACGGAATCGGCCACGCCGTGGGCGCGCGAGAAGCTGTACCAGATCATCAATCACCGCTACGTGGCGCGATTGCCGACCGTGATTACGACGGCGTTGCCGGTGGATGTCATCGACGAGCGCATTCGCACTCGAATCCTCGATGAATCACGTTGTAGCCTCATCCCCATCCTCGCGCCGAGCTATCGCGGCGGGCAGGCGATGGAGAAGGCCAGCCGCACCACGGGCCGGTCTGCGCGGAAAAAAGGCTGAACAGACTTCCGAAGTCTTGTAGACTTCGGAAGTCTTTTTAGAGTCTCACAAGTTGCGCTTTTGGCTGCTCACAGCCCGCGTCCACGCGGGCGTCTATCCTGATCGACCGCGAGGACGCGGTCGGTGAGCAAAACCGCAGATTGTTCCCGCGTCGAGTATACAAAAGCCGGTGTGCCTCAGCTTCTCCAGAGTTGCCGGTGAAATGAAAACACGCCGATCGGAGTGATCCGTTCGGCGCGGTGTTGCTCTTACCCACCCTCTCCCGGCGGGAGAGGGGAAGGGGGTTGGGGGATGGGGTGAGGTCACGCCACCGGCGTCTTCTCGGTGCTCATCGCCGTTTCCAACCACAAGCGCAGCGCGACGGCCAACTCGCGACAGGTGGCATAGCGATCCTGCGAGCGCTTCGACAGCGCTTTGAACAGGATGCTCGACAGCGCGCGCGATTCGGGCAGCTCGTTCGGGTCGATCGGGCGCGGATCGGCTTCCGCGATCTGCTGCATCACCGTCTGATACGCATCGCCGCCGAAGGGCAGCCGTCCGGTCAACATGCGGTAGGCGACGATCGCCAGCGAGAACTGATCCGATTGCGGCGAGATGTCCCGGCCCAAGGCCTGCTCCGGCGACATGTAATTGGGCGTGCCGACCAGGTGGCCGGGGCGCGTCAGTGTGGAGCCGTGCACCAGTTTCGCCAGGCCGAAGTCGGTGATCTTCACGCGGTCATCGGCGAGGATCATGACGTTGGACGGCTTGAGGTCGCGGTGAACGATGCCGTGCAGGTGCGCGTAATCCAGCCCATCGGCGATGCGCTCGATAATCGACACTGCGCCGTAGGCCGGTAATTGTGTCTCGCTGCGCAGCACTTCGGCCAGCGTGCGCCCTTCCAGGTACTCCATCACGATGTAGGCGCGCGTCGTCTCGTACGACACGTCGTACAGCGTGACGATGTTCGGATGCGACAGCTGCCCGGCCAGGCGCGCTTCCTGCTGGATGCGCAATAGATCGACGGCGTTGTTGAGCACGTCGGTGCGGACGACTTTCACCGCGACCGTGCGGCCCATCGCCGGATCGAAAGCCTTGTACACCGTGCCCATGCCACCCTCGCCCAGCAGGCCGAGGATTTCGTAGCGGCCAATGCGCTCCAGTGGCTTCGCGCCCGTGTCCGGCGAAGAGACCGCGGCCAGCACCGGGCGCACTTCGCGCGGCTTCACGCGCAGCTCGGCCAGCGGCACGACCGACATGCTGCGAATGATCTGGCTGCCGGAATCACGCACGCGCTGGATGACCTGCGAGATGTGACTGGCTTCCGCGCCGGGCACGCTCGACGGATCGGGCGCGGCCAGCCCCGGCTGGCCGGTGCGCACCGTGTTGATGATCCACCACGCGAAGACGGACGAGATGGGGCGCGGGTCGTTGTCGACATTCGTCGCCAGCCCGCGCTCGACGACCGAGATCACATCGCGCTCGTAGCGGCGCAGCAGCGCCCAGTACGCCTGATCGTCGGGCTGCTCGATGCCCAGCCGCCCGGCCCACCAATGCCACGCGATCAGCAGCAACACCGTGCGCGCGTCCGGCGACGAGATTTCCCAGATTTGCTCGAAGTGATGGCGTGCTTCTTCTTCAAAACGCGCGCCGATGGCATCGTACGCCAGCTCGCTGCCCCGGCTGCGCGCGTCGAAGATCAGGGCGCAGGCCAACTGCACCAGGAAGGGATACGTGCCCGCCACTTGCTCGATGTACTGCCGATCCTGCGGCGTGAACGCCACGCCCGATCCGGGCAGCCGCCGCGCGATCAACTCGCCCACTTCGGAGGAGTCGAGCGGGCGCAGGCGGTGGAAGACGAAGTTGTTGTAGAACGGCGAGCCTTCGCCGCCGGAGACGCCCTGGCACAACACGTTGAGCGGCTGCTGCGAGGCGATGATCAGCGACAGGGTCTCGGCGGAGTGATTGACCAGCGCGCGCAGGCTGGACAGGAAATTGCGCGTGATCGGCAGGCTCTTCACGTCGCGCTTGATCACCCACTCGAACTCATCCAGGAGCAAGACCAGGACGATGTGCCGATCGCGCAGCAGGTGCAGGATCACTTCAAAGTCCGTGGCGTCGATGCGCTCTTGCCCGGCCAGCGTTTGAATCTCGGCCTGCACGTCGGGCATCGCGGCATCGATCAGCGCGCGCGCGAGCAGTGAGAGCACACGCTGCCAGAAACGTGTCGGCGTGAAGCGGCTGATCGACTGGCAATCGATGTACACGAAGACCGTGCGCGTGCCGGGCCGCGCCCACTTCTCCGTCGTCCCGATCTCGGTCACTGCGCGCAACAGCGAGGTCTTGCCCATGCGCGGCTCGCCGCTAATGGCGACGCTGCCGCATACCGGCCCGGCCAGCGCGTTGTAGCACGCGTCGATCTCGGCACGCCGCCCGACGAAGTGACTCAAGGGAGCGTGACGGCCATAGACAAAGGGGTTGATGCGACGAGTCATGGTATCTTCAACAATCCGTTGGCTAACGCAAAGAGCAATCCGCCGGCGGCCAGCATACCCAGCGCCCCCGCAACAATCCAGGCCGTTCGCGCGCGCTGCTTGAGCCGTGCCAGTGCCCGTTCATTCTTCTGCGCAATGCCGGCGCTGCGCTCGATCGCTTCGGCCAAGAACAGCTCGGCCTTCTGCCCATCGCGCCCGACGTAATCGCGGCGGCTGTGGCAGATTTCGATCCACACCGGGATGGCGGCATCCCAGTTGCCTTCCGAGTGATACGCCTGCGCGAGTTTGTACAGGTCTTCCAGCCGCATCGCTTCGCCGGCTTCGGCGAAAGCCTGCTGCGACGCGGTGTCGTGATACTCGAAGATCAGTTGCCGGTAAATCGACTCGGCCTGCGCCCAGGCGCGGCGCTCGGCATACGACCTGGCTTCGGCGCGCAATCGATCGACGAGGAGCCGCTTGCGTCGATCGGCGACGGCCGTCAATCGTGAGAGGGCTTCGGGATAGTCATGCCGGAGCTCGAGCGCGCGGTGGAAGGCGTCTTCGGCCTCGTCCAGATGATCGAACTTGAACTCGTGATCGCCGCGCGCCAGCCAGGCCCGCGCCATCGCGCCGAACGTGTCCACGTCGCCGCCGACGATCTCGATCAGCACCGCGAGCGCGGCGATGGCGGCATCGGCCTGGGTGGCCTGGAGCCGCGACTCGGCGTGCGAGAAGAAGCTATCTTTGATACGGGTCAAGATCGATCCGGCGGTGCTGGCCTCCGCGGCGAGTTGGAGCGCCTGCTTGAAAGGCGCTGCGCTCTCCTTGTACTGGCCGGCCTCCAGCGTCATTGCGCCGCGCGCCAGCCATAGATCGAGCAGCCAGCCGTCAGTCTCGCGATCACGCAGCATCAGGTCAGTGCGCAGGCGGACGATGGCGGCGATGGCCGTGTCCCAGCGACCCGCCGTGCGCTCGGCCTGGCTGAACTCGGCGAACTTGGTCTTGATGGGCCGCGCCAGGGTCTGCGGCTGCGCGGCCACCAGCAACGCCTTGCGGAACGCGCCTACAGCCTCGTCGAGCCGGCCCGCCGCGAGGTGATCGTCGCCCCAGCGCATGTAAATGGCCGGCAGGCGGCGGCGCGCTGTGTCGCTGGTGGGCTGCACTTCCAGCGCGCGCTCGTAATCGACGGCGGCGGTGACCAGATCGCCGCGCGACTCCAACTCGACGGCACGCTGCAGGCGGGCCTGGGCCAGGCCCGGATCGGTCGCCGCCGGATCCACACGATAGGCTAATTCGTACTCTTGGATCGCGCCGGTGAGATCGCCGGACTGGTACAGCATGGCCGCCAGGAGCACGCGCGCCTGAACGTGATTCGGGTTCGCATCGAGTGCCCGGCGGCATTCTTCCATCGCCGTCACGGAATCGCCCGCCGACCGGGCGCGTCGAGCCATTTCATAATAGTTGTGCGCGCGCCAGTGCAGGCGGGTCTCGCTCAGCCAGCCTTGAATCTGCTCGTCTTTGGGAAGATACTCGGCCAGGCGGGCGACACTTTCGAAGGCGACTTCCCACGCGCCGCGCGCTTCGGCGAATTCGCTGAAGCGCCGCACGATCGACTTGACGCGCGTCTGGAGTGACTCATCTTCCGGCGCAAGCGCCAACGCCCTGGCGAAGGCCTCGACGCCGGGGGCGTAATGGTTGGCCGCCAGTTCGGTCTCGCCGCGCTGAACCCAGATGCTGATCAGCCGGGACTGCGCTTCGTCGTCGCTCGGCGCGAGCCGCAGCACGCGATCGAACTCGCCGATCGCGGCGTCAAGGTTGCCCTGCGTTTGATGTTGGATGCCGAGCGCCAGCCGCGCGCTGACCAGCCCGTCGCGCGCGCTGGAGGGATCGATCTGGCAGGCCTTTTCGTATTCGCCGATGGCGTTGGGCAAATCGCCTGATTCCTGGAGCGACTGGGCCAGCCCCAGCCGCGCGCCGAAGTGGTGCGGGTTCGCGGCGAGCGCACG
The DNA here is from genome assembly GCA_036514635.1 of Anaerolineae bacterium. Taxonomy (GTDB): domain Bacteria; phylum Chloroflexota; class Anaerolineae; order Fen-1058; family Fen-1058; genus DASSFZ01. The sequence goes on from DATBWU010000150.1 coordinate 10,808, forward strand.
GCGGTAATCTTCGATCGCCAGTGGCAGATCGCCCGCCAGGTGCGCGTCGCGCGCGTTATTGAAGTAGCGCGTGGCGCGCTGGCTGATCAGGTCGATGTCTTCCTGCGCCCGATCGAGCGAGTGCTCGCGAGCCACCCAGCGGCGGACGAGATCGATGGTGAAGCGGTAATGGTCGCCTTCGCGCGCCAGGATTTCCCACTCCAGCAGGCGCTGGCGGGCGGTGGTCAACTCGACGCCGAGCAGGCGCACGCGGTGGCGGCTGAGTGTCTGGAGCATGTCTTCTTCGCGCGCCGATAGATTCGATTTGCCGTTGCCGTTGCTGCGCGGCGCTTCGGGCTGGGTGGTCTGGATCGCCTCGGCCAGCGCGGACAGCATCAGGCGCTCGGCGCGCGGCAAGCCTTCCCAGAACCAGTCCAGCCCGCCCGATCCGATCTCCATCGCTTCATCCAGGCAATCGCTCACGTCGGCCGCGTTGACGACGTAGCGGCCCATCGTCATCAGGCGCTTGTAGAGGACGTGGCACACCAGTTGCGTGAGATAGGGATGCCCTGCGGTGAGATTGAGAATGGCATCAACCGCATCAGGTGCGTAGTCGAGCACACCGGCAACGGGGCGCGTGATCAGTTCGACCGCTTCCTGGCGAGGCATCATCGACAGCCGGCGGAAGACGGCCTGCTTGAACAGCGCGCGATAGTGCACCGGGAGTTCGTCGAGGCGACGACCGATGACGAAGACGCACGCCAGGCGCGGATCATTCACGAGCCAGTTGCGCAGATAGCCGAACAGGTGGCTGCCGGCCAGATCGTCGGGCGTCGATGGCTCGTCGCCCATCACGTCGAATTCGTCGAACAGAATCAGCAGGCGCTGCCGGGGGTTGAGCGCGGCGTGCACCTGGGGCAGGAGTGTCTCGCGCAGGGCGTCGCGCCCCGCATCGAAAGCGGCGGAATCGGGTGGAGCCAGTTTGAGCGATCGGGCAATCGCCCCCGACAGACCGTGCAGCAGTTCGGGCAGATCGTGCTGGCCGCGCCCCTGTAAGTCGAACAGGACGGCGTGGTAGCCTTCGCCCATGCGCGTGGCGAGTTGGTGCAGCAACGAGGTCTTGCCAATCCGCCGCTGGCCGTACAGGACGATGACGTTTTGGGCCGGGACCGCGAAAGTGTCGTAGATGAAGCGGAAGACATCCTCACGGCCGTAGAAACCCTGGTTGGTGGAGAGCGGCGCGCCGACAACGTAGGGATTAGCCAGTCGCGTGTTCATAGACTCCAGCGATCTTGAGAAGACGGGACCGCGACGGGGCGCGGGTTCAGTGCAGGTAGTGCAGCGGCGTGCGTTCGATACGCGCTGGCATTATAGCACCCGGCTTTTGCGGTTTGCGTTTCGTTTCAGTTACAGGAACGGGTTTGCAACGTTGCGGGGATGTCAACGGATGTTATCAACGGATGGCGGTCAACGGATGAGTAAGCGGACAAACGGATGGAACCGGATACGAACGGAACGAACAGACACGTTCTGCGCTCAATCGGGTGGCCGTTATGCCTCTGTCTCGACGAGTTCTTGAATCACGTCTGCCTGCTTCGCTGCTTCGACGGTCTTGAAGCGGCGTCGCCGGACGCTCTTGCCAATGAAGTACATCAGTAGCAATGCGCCGACCGGGGTAGCGAGTGCGTAGAGCAGGAACGACAATGGCTCGAAGAACGGCGATTTCCCCGAAAACCGGTCGAGGTTGAAGAGGATCAGCACCAGCGCCGACCAGACCGTGACGAAGTTGGGGATCGGATCCCCGGAGTGGATCAATCTCAGTCCGCCGGTTCGATTCTCGGTGAGCGGCCAGAACAGGTTGCTGCCCATGTAGCCG
>DATBWU010000151.1:0-23340 GCA_036514635.1 Anaerolineae bacterium
GGCAGGCCGGGGCCATACGTCACCGCGATCGCGGTTAGATTGTCCCACGTGAGCGACGCCTGCTGCATGGCCTCGCGGATCACCGGCGTGATCGTCTCGACGTGCATGCGGGAGGCCATCTCCGGGAAGACGCCGCCGTACTTGGCGTGCATCGCCGCCTGCGACGCGACGACATTGCTGCGCACGATCCAGCCGTCTTCGATCACGGCGGCAGCGGTTTCATCACACGAGGTTTCGATGGCGAGGACGAGGGTCATTTCGTCAATAATTTCGGATGATCAACTCCGCCACCTTGCCCCGCCTGCTCCCCTTGCTGTTGATCGCCCGTCTAGCGTACACCCGATCGATGCAAAAGTCCGCGTACAGGTCACGGATCAGCCGCGTGTCCGAGTTCGACTGCATCACGTACACGCCGACCCGCGCCAGTTCGGCGAACACATCGCGCAAGTGTCGCTGATTGTCTTCGGTGAAGCCGCTGCGATCGTATGCCGTGAACGACGATGTGGCCGATAGCGGATGATACGGCGGATCGAAATATACGAAGTCGCCCGGGTTCGCTCGCTCAAGCACTGATGCGTACCCCCGCCGCTCGATGCCCACCCCGCTCAACGCGCGCGACACATTGCGCAGATTGACTGCATCGCAGATCGTCGGGTTCTTGTAGCGCCCGAATGGAACGTTGAACTGCCCGGCTTTATTCTCACGATACAGGCCGTTGTAGCAGGTCTTGTTCAGATAAATCACGCGCGCCGCGCGGCCTGCTAGCGATAGGCGCGAAGGATCGATGGCCCGGACCAGATAATAATAATCGCGGTCATGCTTCTTCTGATGCTTTCGCAGAATCGTAATCACATCCTCGACGCAATCTCTGACTGCAACGTAAGTGTCGATCAACGATGGGTTCACATCCGACAGATTCACTGCCGACAACGCGCCGCGCGACGCAAGCTCGAAGAACAGCGCGCCGCTGCCGACGTGCGGCTCGTGATACGCCCCGAACCGTTCCGGCAGTCGAGCGATGAGTTCAGGCAACAACCGCCCCTTGCCCCCGGCCCACTTCAGAAAGGGCCTGGGCTTGATTCCTGTGCTTTGACTAATCGGCATCAGCTGTATCGGCTGCAAGGTTGCGCCTGACGCTTACGGGGATCTCTTATCTGCGTTTCGGCAGGTAACGAGGCCCAAGGAATTTGTCGCCATTAAAGTGAATCAGATGATCTGGGGCTTCGGCGATCCACACTTCGGTTTCCCAGGCAATACTGCGTGAATGGCGAGAGAATTCCTTCAGGTCCGGGAATGCACTGACATACACTCGCCCGACGCGGCTCTTTGAGAGCATTCCTTCCAGTTCTTGATACCGCTTGGGTGAAACAGGCCCGTGTGAAGTCACCACTTCGATCAGATACAACCGATTCTTCTTCGGCATATACAGCACAACGTCGGGCCATTGGCGACGCGCATCAATTGAGAACCCCAGGCGCTTCAGGACGCTGTGATCCATGATCGGCCGCCTGCCTTTCAAGTAGATCGGCCAAGCATTGGGGGCGAAATGCGGCATGAACTTTTCAATTACCGCTGTTCGCAACTCAGCTACCTTCATCACGCCTGCCCTGCAAATGAGCCGGCCATCCAACTATCTAACTACCCAACCAACGCTCGCTTGAGCGCCTCATCATCCAGCACGGCCCGCAAATCGAACAGAACCTGATCCGCCTCAATGCGCGCCACGACCGGCGGATCGCCTGCGCGCAGTCTAGCCAAGAACGCATCCGGCGAATCGACCGTCAGCGCGACGAGCCGCGTCGGCAGCGTCTCGCCCGGCAGGCTGCCCCCGCCGACCGTCGACTGACCGCTGATCACTTCGGCCTGATACCCGGCTTGCCTCAACGACTCGGACAGCCACTGAGCGCGGCGATCGACTTCCCCTACTGACATACTGATCATCTGCCACACCGGCACCTCGCGCTCGGCCTCGCCCTTGAGGTAATGCGTCAGCGTCGCCGACAAAGCGGCCAGATCAAGTTTGTCGATGCGCAGCGCGCGTGCCAGCGGGTGCTTCTTGCAGCGCTCGACAAATTCGCGTTTACCGACGATCAGGCCCGCTTGCGGCCCACCCAGCAGCTTATCGCCGCTGAAGCAGGCGAGCGCCGCACCGGCCTCGATCGATTCCTGCACCATCGGCTCGTGCATCAAGCCGTACTTCTCCGTATCGAGCAGCGAGCCGGAACCCAGATCGTCGATGACCGGAGTCCCCTTCCAATCGCCAATCTCGACCAACTCTTTGAGCGGCACTTCTGCCGTGAAACCGATCGTGCGGAAGTTGCTCGAGTGCGCCCGCAGGATCGCCGCGACTTCGATCGAGGCCGTGACGAGCGCCAGTTCGTAATCGCGCCGATGCGTGCGGTTCGTCGTGCCCACTTCGATCAGCCGCGCGCCCGACTGCGCCATCACATCCGGCACGCGGAACCCGCCGCCAATCTCGACCAGTTGCCCGCGCGATATCAACACGCCCTTATCGCGGGCGATCGCGCTCAGCGCCAGCAGCACCGCACCCGCATTGTTGTTGACGGCCAACGCTGCCTGCGCGCCGGTGACGCGACAGATCAGGTCTTCGACCGCCGCCATGCGCTGCCCGCGCTCACCTGAAACCAGATCGTATTCGAGATCGGAGTAACCGGCGGCGGCCGCCTCGACCGCCTCCCATGCCGCCTTCGAGAGCGGCGCACGGCCCAGATTCGTGTGAATGATCACACCGGTGGCATTGATGACTGGCCGAGGGCGGGGTCGCGTCCATTCGCGCAGCAGGCTCGACGCCTGATCGATTAGGGCTGGCTCATCGGGAGCGCCGCCGCCATTTTTGATTACCGAGCGTGCGGCGTCGATTGCGGCGCGGATCGCATCAGTCGTCGGCGCGCGACCGTGCCTCTCGATTAAAGCAGCCGTCTCCGATCGCGCCAGCAATTTATCGACCGAGGGCAAGCGCCTGAAGAGGGCATCTCCAGATGCCGGTTTCTCACTCCTGTCGTTCGCGGACATTCAAAAAGACCTCGATCATCACGAACCCGCTGGCGATCAGCGCAGCCAGGACCACCGTCAACGCGCGGCTCAATTGCAGCCACGCGCCGATGGCGACGAACAGCGCCACCCACAACGCCTGCCGCCAGACTTTGACCGGCTCGAACGTCGGGCGGAAACGCCAGTGCAGCAAGCGAATGACGAGCCACGCGCCTCCCAGCGTGCCGATCGTCAGTGCCGCCAGCAGCAACAGCACGCCGCCCACGTTCGGCGAGTTGAAGAACGCCTGCGCATACGCCACAAACGGCAACCCGCCGACGGTCGAGCCGGCGATGGGCGAGATTCTCGTGACGATGTAGTAACATCCTGCCGCACCGGCGATCAACATCACCAACGCGGCGAGCCCGTCGAAGCGGCGGGCTGTGATCGGGCGGGCGATCGTTCGCGTGTGTGTGCGTGTGGTCATCGTGGCTTCCGCTACTCTAACTCCAAACCCATCCCGATTATAACCCATCTCATCCCCGAAACCTGCATGGTATAATCGCCGCGCCATGTCGATCTTCACGGCGCACCGCGTCAAAAAATCCTTCGGCGCACTCGACGTGCTGGCCGATGTGACGATCGCGCTCGCGCGCGGGCAACGCGCGGCGCTCGTCGGCCCGAACGGCGCCGGCAAGACGACGCTGCTCCGCATCCTGGCCGGCTTTGAGGAACCCGGCGGCGGAACGATACACCGCGCGCGCGGATTGACGATCGGCTATTTGCCGCAGCGCGCCGAGAGCGCGCTCGGCGGCGAGGCGTCGCTCTTCGATACACTGCGCGCCGTCTTCGCCGATCTCGAGCGCCGCGCCGAGCAGTTACGCACGCTCGAGCGGGCAATGGCCGATCCGGCCGAGCACGACGCGGTCATAGACAAGTACAGTCGTTTGCTGGAGCAGTTCGAGTTCGGCGGCGGATACACCTACGAGACGCGCATCCGGCAAACGTTGAGCGGCGTAGGATTCGACGAGGCCGAGTTCGACAAGCCGGTCGGCATTTTGAGCGGCGGACAGAAGACGCGCGCGCTGCTCGCCCGGCTGATTCTCCAGTCTCCCGACTTGCTCCTGCTCGACGAACCGACCAACCACCTCGACGTGAGCGCGGTCGAGTGGCTGGAAGCGACGCTGAAAGACTACGCGGGGGCGATCGTCGTCGTCGCACACGACCGGTACTTTCTCGACACGGTCGTCGATCGGGTGTGGGAACTCGAACAAGGCCGCATCGAAGAGTATCCCGGCAACTATAGCCAGTATCTCGTCCTGCGCGAAGAGCGGCGCGAAGAGCAGCGGAAAGCCTACGAACGCCAGCAGGAGTTCGTCGCCAAAGAACAAGACTATATTCGCCGCAACATGGCCGGGCAGAATACGCGGCAGGCTAAAGGGCGATTGAAGCGATTGAATCGCCTGGAGCGCGAGACCCAACCACAGGAGCGCAAATCGATGCGCCTGAGCCTGGCGACTGATCTGCGATCCGGCGACATCGTCCTGCGCGCGCGCGATCTCGCCGTCGGTTATGCAGATCCCGCCGACGGTGAACGCAAGCCGCTGGTGCGCTGCCCACAGTTGCATCTGTTTCGCGGGCAGCGCGCCGCACTGTGGGGGCCAAACGGCGCGGGCAAAACGACCTTCCTCAAAACCGTGCTGGGAGAGCTGCCGCCGCTCGAAGGCGAGGTGGAGCTTGGCGCGAGCATCCACATCGGCTACTTCGCGCAGACGCAGGATGCGCTCAACCCCAACGACTCGATCCTCGACGCAATCCTCGCCGTCGAGGACATGCCGATCTCGAAAGCGCGGGGACTGCTCGGCAGTTACCTGTTCAGCGGCGACGATGTGTTCAAGCGCATCCGCGATCTGAGCGGCGGCGAGCGCGCCCGGGTGGCGCTGGCGATCCTGGCGCTCCAAGGCGCGAACGTCTTGCTGCTCGACGAGCCGACCAACCACCTCGACCTCGCTTCGCAGGAAATCCTTCAGGACGTCTTGAGTGATTTCAAAGGAACGATGATCCTCGTCTCGCACGACCGCTATTTGGTCGATGCGCTGGCGACGCACGTGTGGGCGATCGAAGAGGGTATGCTCGTTGTGTACGAGGGCAACTACACCGACTACGCCGCTCAGCGGGTCGAGAAGGCGCGCAAAGAAGGCAAGGTCACGAAGGGCGCTGTGTCGAAAACGCGCGCGGCGAAGGCGTCGCAGGACGAAGCGCGCAGGCGGCAGAAACGTATCGCCGAACTCGAAACTGAGATCACGCTGTTGGAAACGCGCCTTGCCGACCTGTCCCGCCAGATCGAAACGGCCTCGCCGGGCAAGGTTGGCGCGTTGGGCGAGGAATACACGCGCATCGAGCAAGACCTCCACCACCGCCTGGACGAGTGGGCCAAGATTGCAACTTGACCCTCACCACGGAGACACGGAGGCACGGAGCAGTTTGAGAAATCTCCGTGTCTCTGTGTCTCCGTGGCAAAATCATTACGACCGCGAGGATTTTGGACACGGACAAACACGGATCAGAATCAGTGTTCATCGGTGTTTATCCGTGCCCCATAATTTGGCTGCGGCGGGAGCCGCGCTATGAAGTATTTGATCGGTCTCACAGGGAATATCGCCACGGGCAAATCGGTCGTCGCGCGCATGCTGTCCGACCTGGGTGCGGACGTTATCGACGCCGACGTACTGGTTCACGACCTCCAGCGCAAAGGCACGCCGACGTATGCGGCCATTGTGGCCGAGTTCGGCGCGGGCATTCTGCGCGCCGATGGCGAGATCGACCGGCGGGCGCTGGGCGCGATCGTGTTTGACGATCCGGCACGTTTAAGCGCGTTGGAAGCCATCGTGCATCCGGCGGTGCTCGTCGAGAGTGAACGCCGCATGGCAGCGACCACAGCCAATGCCGTCGTGTACGAGGCTATCAAGCTGATCGAAGCCGGCCGCCATACCCTGTGCGACGCCGTGTGGGTCGTCACCGCGCCGCGCGATGTGCAGATCGCCCGGCTGATGCAGTCGCGCAGCCTGAGCGAAGCCGAAGCGCGCCGGCGCATCGATGCGCAACCGCCGCCGGAAGAGAAACTCAAGCACGCCACGGTCCTTATCGACAACAGCGGCTCGCTTGAAGCGACGCGCGCGCAGGTCGAGCGCGCCTACGCAGCCATCGAATTGAAGCGCTGATCAAGTTGTGGTATAGTCTGGCGTGTAGAGGTCGTCGTGCAGGAATCGTCTCGTGACGACTACTTTCCAGGCGACGATCTCTCTGTGAGGAGAAAACGGAATGCCTGCGCCCAAACTCATGGTCAAGCGTGCGCGCCCGGTCGATGCAGCGGCCATCGCCGATCTGGTATCGGCGGCGACGAAGGGCCGCTTGCAAACGACGGAGGACGAGGTCATCGATCGGATGGGGACGCGCGGCTTCTTCGTCGCCCACGCCGGGTCACTGGTCGGGCTGGCGGGTTGGACGGCGGAAAATCTCGTCGCGCGGATCGAGGACTTCTTCGTGCACCCGCTCGACATGCGTCCCACCGCCGGGCGTGAGTTGCTCAACGCGGTGGAAGATGCCGCGCGCGAGCTGGAGTGCGAGGCGGCCTTGCTGCTCGTCTCACGCGGCGTGTCCACTTCGGCCATGACCTTCTTTGAATCCTGCGGCTACACGTACAAGAAGCCGGAGGACTTGCCCGAAGCCTGGCGAGAGTCGGCGCAAGCAGTACTCTCGGATGACAACGTCGTGCTGGTCAAACAACTGCGCGCCAATCTCGTGCGCCAGCCGATCTAACAGGAGTCGTGATGGCAAACATTCGAAGCTGGATCGACCGGCATCCCAAACTGATCGCCTGGATCGGGCTGGCTATCGGCATGGTCATCATCGTCGTATTGTCGGCGAAAGATGTGGGCCTGCTGCCCACACAAATGCTGGCGCTCATCGTCATGACGATCGGCCTGGCCGGGCTGTGCGTATGGATCATCGGTTGGGAAGATTGAATATCTCAAAACCCTCCCGCAGGTTGCGAAGCGTGGGACCTGCAGGAGGGTGAGTCGAAACAAAACGCCCACCGGGCAAGCCTGGCGGGCGTTTTTGATTGCAGCGTCCGGTCACGGCCAGAGAAAAAACGAGGTCTGTGCTTCCTGCGCATCCTTGCCTAGAACAGCCGTCACCTGAACAAAGACTTTCTGCCCTATCGGCAACTGTTTCAGATCGAAGGTCGTGCTGGTATAACCCTTATTATCAGTCGGGGGCATTGACTGTGAGTCCGCACTATCGGGATACTCGACGGTGTACGAGACATTCGCGCCCGGTATGGCCTGGTCGTCCTTGTCCGTCACATACACGTACAGCGTCTGCTGTCCCGGATACCAGGCATACGCCTTCGCCACCTTCGCATCCACTTCCCCGATCTGGCGAGTCGGTTCTCCGGCACTACCGGCTTGAATGGCCGACACACCTTTCCGAAGATACGGATCGAGGCGAGCATAGTCAAAGTGAACGTCGCCCAGGGCGGCTAATCGCACGCCCGGACGATCCGGGTGCAGCTCCATTCGAGCATTCTGGAAGTACTGAACCTTGACCTCGTTCTCCGCGAAGACCTCGGTGATGGGGTAGCCGAATAGCCTGGCCCCGCCTTTCTCGTTGAAGAAGCGGAAGAACTCCGTCCCAACCCAATGACCCGTCTGAGAAAAGTAACGACCTTCGGGATCGCTGGCCGGCGGCTGAACCGGTGGCGTGCCCAGCCCCATCTCTTCGGCCAGGTGACCCGGTTGCACGCGATTCGGCGGGTCGGCTTCGGGATGGAGCTCCAGCCGGGCATTCTGGAAGTACTGCACTACGCGGTTGCGGTACAGGAATTCTTCCGTGATCGGGTAACCGAAGCTTTCCAGGCCGCCGTTCTCTCGGAAGAAGGCTAAGAACTCGCCTTGAACGTTGTGACTGGTGCGGGGAAAATACTCAGGGTCGGAATCGGAGCGCCCGTTGCGAGTGATCAGCCATATCCCGACGCTCAAAGATACGCCGACGAGGGCAACGAGCAAAACCAGGGGAACAAGCCGGTATCTCAATGGCCTCATGTCCGACCGCCTGAAGAACGACATCCAACCCGTTCCAAACTGGCCTGATTCTACAACAGCAATGGGCTTTTGGCAACTTACTCGATTGGCCTATCTCCATCTCCATCAATGAACCAAACATGATACTCGGCGCTTTGCCCTCGAATGACCTCAAGAGCATGCGGCTCTACCGGATCGAACGGGAAATTGAACCGCGAAGACGCCAAGCACGCCAAGTTTTCCGAATCTTCGCGCCCGCCTGCCCCGCGTCTTTTTGCGGGGTCGCGCCTTTGCGGCGAGGCTTTTTCCCGCCATAGCCGAAGAGGCGAGCGTGCCGGGTTGCAGGCTCAAATCGGCGATCAGGTTTCATAAGCCTAAAGGAGGGTTTTCTTGAGAATCTGAATTTGGCTATTGACAAACTGAATCAAGTGCCTATAATCCAATCAAGATTCGCAAGTTGAACATTCACTTTCTGAATAACGGACTACAGGTGCTTGAGGATGAACGAAATTCTGGGACAATGCCCGGTCTGCGGCGAATCGCTTGAGGTGACGCGCCTGCACTGCCGGGCCTGCGACACGACCATCGAGGGCCATTTCTACCCCGGCCGGTTCAGCCAGTTGACGCCAGACCAACTTGCCTTCGTCGAAGTCTTTCTCAAGAGAGAGGGCAAAATCAACAAAGTGGGTGAAGAACTCGGTATCTCCTACCCCACCGTGCGCGGGCGGCTGCGAGAAGTGATCGCCGCGCTGGGTTACACGGTCGAAGAAGAAGAGGCGAGCGCCAGCGACGAAGAGCGCCGCCAGCTGCTCGAAGACCTGGCGGCGGGCAAATTGAAGACCGATGATGTGATCAAGCGTTTAGGCACTACTTGATTCTCCAGGAGGACTCCATGACCACTGAACCCGATCGCGCGCAAGTGTTGAAGATGATCGAAGGTGGGCAGATCACTGCCGACGATGGCCTCCGCCTGCTGAACGCGACGAGCAAGCCGGGTCGCCCTGCCGATTGGTCGAATCGCTGGCTGCGGTTACGCATCACCGACCTATCGACCCAGCGTGCCAAAGTCAGCCTCAGTCTGCCGATGACCTGGGTCGCGCTGGGGCTGAAGATCGGCTCGCATTACCACCCCGACCTGGCCCAGATCGACGTGAACGAAATCATGGCCGAAATCGAGCACGGCAGCGAAGGCCGCATCGCCGAAGTCGAAAACCTGGAAGAAGACGAACGCATTGAAATCTATGTAGACTGACCGAGGTCAACGATGAGCGAGCAAACTTACACGACTTCTTCGACGCCGCACCTCACGATCGATGCGTGCGGCGGCGATCTGACGATTGAGGGAACGTCCGAGTCCGAAGTCACTTTTGACTTTGAACAGGCCGGCAGCCAGATTCAGCGCGAGGGCGAGACGTTCCGCGCCACCTTCGGCAGCGATGCCCGGATCACCTGCCCGGCCAATAGCAGCATCACGATCAAGCGCATCGGCGGCGACTTCAGCGCCAGCGACCTGAGCGGGACGCTCGCGGTCGAATCGGTGGGCGCCGATGTGTCGCTGCGCGGCGCGGGCGTCGTCACACTCCAATCAGTCGGAGCGGACGTGTCGGCGCGCGACCTGACCGGCGATCTGCGGATCGGGTCGGTCGGCGGTGATCTGGAGGTGCGCCGCATCGACGGCCAGTTGATCGTCGAGAACGTCGGCGGCGATCTGGGGGCGCGTGCGCTCAACGGCGGGGCCGACATCAAGGCCGTGGGCGGCGACGCATCGATCGAAACCGACATCGCAGCGGGCAAGACGTACCGCATCAAGGCCGGCGGAGACCTGACCCTGCGTCTGCCCACGGAGAGCAGCGCATGCTTTACGCTGGCCGCGGGCGGCGAGATCGAGAGCCGCGTGATGTTCAGCGAATGGAGCGGCGACCCACACGCCGGCAAGGGCACGCTGGGCAGCGGCGAGGCGCAGGTCGAACTGTCGGCGGGCGGAGACCTGACGCTGCTGCCCCAACGGGGCGAAATCGAGTTCGAGTTCAACCTGGGCGCCATCGGCACCCAAATCGATGCCAAGATGGAATTGTTCGAGCACGAGATGGAAGCGAAGTTGAGCGAGTTGAGCGCGCAGATCACGCGGGTGGCTGCGCAGGGCACGCGTCAGCTCGACGAGCGGCTGCGCCACATCGACATTGAAGGGATCAGCCGCCGCGCCGAGCGCGCCGCCGAGCGAGTGCGACAGCGCGCACGGGAAGCCGCCGAACGGGCACGCGCCCAGGCCGAGCGTGCCGCCGAGCGCGCGCGCCGCCGCGCCGAGCGTGCCCGCAAGCACGGCCACGGTCACGGCGTCCGATTCAACGTCGATCTCACGTCGCCGGGGTCGTCGAGCAAGCCGGGTCGCGCTACGCCGGCTGCCGGCGCAACTGACGAAGAGCGCCGGGTGATACTGCGCATGTTGGAAGAGAAGAAGATCACGGCTGAAGAAGCCAGCCGGCTGCTGCAAGCGCTGGAGGGTTAAGTGGTTGCCAGTGCCGCGCGACGCCGCGAGCCGTTCTCCGGGGTCCGCCCACTCGACTTGATCCGCGATCTCAGGGCGGTGGCCGATCTCATCGCCGAAGCTTTCCGCGACGACATGGACCCGGCCGGCGAGCGCGCCGTGCGCGAGATGCGCCTGGCCGGGCGCTGGGCCTTTCTGTTCGGCTGGCTGGATCGCCTGTCGCCGCCGGGCGAGGGCATCGCGCCGGGCTTCGTATGGATCGAGGACGATCGCCTCGTGGGCAACGCCTCGGTGCGGCGCATCGGTTCGTTGGGGCGCGGCTGGATGATCGGCAACGTGGCTGTGAAGCCGGAGTGGCGGCGGCGCGGCATCGCCCGGTCGCTCATGGAGGCCGCACTCAACCTGGCCCGCAGTCAGTATGGTGAATGGATTGCGCTACAGGTTCGATCGGACAGCCTCGCCGCGAAGAGTTTGTACGAGTCGATGGGTTTCCAGGCGACGGGCGAATCGGTTCAATATCGGCGGACGCGATTCATCGACGTGGCCCCATCTGAGCTGCCGGCCGAAGGGCAACTGCGGCGCGGCACGGCGTTCGACATGCAGAGCATTTTTTCAGTGGCGCAGGTCGCGCTTCCCCAGGGCCTGCGTTGGGCCGAACCGCTGCGCCGCGACGACTTCTGGCTTGGCCTCGATCGTCGCCTGAGCAACTGGCTGACCGGACGGCGCGAGGCGTGGTGGGTCGTCGAATCGAGCTTCGGCCTCGTCAGCGCGGTGCACCTGGAGGTGCCTCGCCCGCCGGACGATGGCCGCTTGAGAATGTGGGTCGCGCCGCCGCAGCAAGGCCGTTGCGAAGATCGACTACTGCGTGCCGCGCTGGCCTCGGTGGGCGACGCGGCGCGGCGGCCGATCGGCGCGATGGTTCCTGCCGGGCAGAGCGCCGCGCGCGCCGCGCTGGAGGCAGCCGGCTTTGAAGTGCGCCGCACGCTCACGCACATGCGACTTGATCTGCGCTGAGTCCTTTGTCCTGAACATGAACTTTTGCAAATTGCCGGAGCGCAGCCTTCAGGCTGCTATACTGCGCGCGGTCACAAGTTGCGCTTTTTGTTGCTGAAAGCCCGCGTCCACGCGGGCGTCTATCCTGATCGACCGCGAGGACGCGGTCGGTGAGCAAAACCGCAGATTGTTCCCGCGTCGAGTATATATGTGGTAGTGTTGCAGGCTGAAGCCTGCACTTCATACGCCAAATGTAGCTTTTGCAAAAGTCCGGTTCTGAACATGAGCGAAAGGGCCAAGCACCAAATGGCACTTATCTCTGAGCGGACGAATGAACTGCCTCGCGGCAAGGCCGCGGGATATGAGACCCGGCACTGAATCCATGCGCACGATGCGGCTCGGCGGGATGCGCGGCTTCACCATCGTCTGGATCGGGCAACTCGTATCGTTGCTGGGAAGCGCGATGACGGGCTTCGCGCTGCCAATCTGGGCTTACGAGAAATATCAGTCTGTGACGGCGCTGACGACGGCGCAGTTCTTCTTCATCACGCCGATGCTGATCGTCAGCCCGCTCGCAGGCGCGCTGGTCGATCGCTCCAACCGCAAGTTCATGATGATGATCAGCGATCTGGCAGCCGGCTTATCCACCATTGGCGTCTTCCTGCTGGCATCGGCGAATCGGCTAGAGATCTGGCATCTGTACATCGCCAACGCCATCAATGGCACGTTTCAAGCCTTTCAGTGGCCGGCCTACTCGGCGACGATCTCGACGATGCTGCCCAAGGAGCAGTATGGCCGCGCCAACGGCATGATGGGATTGGCCGAGACCGCGCCGGCCGTCATCGCGCCGATGTTGGCCGCCGGGCTGTTGACGTACATCGGCTTGAGCGGAGTCTTGCTGATCGACATCGTCACTTTCGTGTTCGCGATCGGCGCGCTGCTGATCGTGTTTGTGCCGCAGCCACCAGAGACCGAAGTGGGCCGCCAGAGCCGGGGCAGCATCTGGAAAGAATCGGCGTACGGGTTTCGCTATATCGTGCAACGGCCAAGCCTGCTGGGGCTTCAGACGGTATTTCTGTTCGGCAACTTGTTTGCCACGATAGCCTTCGCGGCCGCCGTGCCGATGATTCTCAGCCGCACCGGCAGCAACAAAGACGTCCTCGCCACCGCTCTGGCGATTGGCGCGATCGGCGGCGTGGTCGGCGGCATCGTGATGAGCGCCTGGGGCGGCCCCAAGCGGCGCGTACACGGCGTGCTGGCCGGCTGGATTGCGGTCAGCCTGGTGAGTCAGGCGCTGGCTGGACTGGGGCAGAGTTTGCCGGTGTGGGCCGCCGCATTCTTCTTCGGCTCTTTCTTCGTGCCCATCATCAACGGATCGAATCAAGCCATCTGGCAGGCGAAAGTCGCGCCGGATGTGCAGGGGCGCGTGTTCGCCACGCGGCGGCTGATCGCGTGGTTCGTCACACCGCTGGCGACGGCGATCGCTGGGCCGCTGGCCGATGTCGTGTTCGGGCCGGCGATGCAGCCAGGCGGCAGCCTCGCGCCAGTCTTCGGCGGGTTGGTCGGCACCGGGCCGGGCGCGGGGATCGGGTTGATGTTCGTCTTCACTGGCCTGATGGCGATGTGCGTGGGATTGGGCGGCTATCTGGTCCCGGCAATTCGCAACGCCGAAGACATCCTGCCCGATCACGATGCCCAGCCCGCACCCGCGACGGTGGAAGCGATGGCGGTTGAAGCAACGTAGTGCGTCAACGGATACTACAACAAGGACTCAAACCATGTCTGAGGAACACGCCAAGATATTGCAGATGGTCGCCGATAAGAAGATCAGCGCCGATGAGGCGGCGCATTTGCTGGCCGCGCTGCCGATCGACGATGAACCCGAAACGCGCGCTGAGCCATCCCCGCCGCTCGAAATGCCGACCGTCGGGAACCTGTGGCTGATCCCGATGTACCTCGGCCTGGTGCTGTTCGTGTGCGGCGCGCTGGCGGTGTTTCCACTGTACAGCCCGGGCGGCGGATCGTGGTTGCTGGCCGTGTGCGGTTGGCCGATCTTTCTCCTCGGCCTGCTGACGATGATCGCGGCGTATGTGTCGCGCCGGAGCCGCTGGATTCACGTCCGCGTCACGAACATCCACGGGCCGATGCGAAGCGTCCGGTTCAGTTTTCCGCTGCCGCTGCGGCTGACGGCATGGGTGTTGAGGATCGTCGCGCGCTGCGTGCCCAGGTTCAAGGACACCGGCATCGACGAGACGATCGTCGAGCTGAACGAAAGCCTGACCGGCGACCAGCCGTTGCTCGTCGATGTGCAGGAAGGCGAGGATGGTGAACGGGTGCAGGTGTACATTGGATAGTTGGCCGAGCGATAATCGGCTAATAATCGTTTTGCGTGTTGCGTGTCCGGCACGTAGTGCGCAGCACGCAACACGCATGAGGTGAACGATGACGACAACCGAAGAACGCATGCAAATTCTGAAGATGATCGAGGAACGCAAGATCACCGCGGAGGAAGGCGCGAAGTTGCTGCAGGCCTTGAGCGCCAAGAGCGAGAAGCGCAAGACCGCGCCGATCGACAACGAGCCGCGCTGGCTGCGCGTGCGCGTGACTGATCTGGACACGGGCCGGAACAAGGTCAACGTGAATATCCCGATGGGGCTGGTGACTGTCGGCCTGAAGATGGGCGCGCGCTTCGCGCCGAACGTCGAGGGCCTGAACTACGAAGAGATCAAGGAAGCGATCAAATCCGGCGCGCAGGGCAAGATTATCGACGTGGTGGACGAAGAAGACGGCGAGCGCGTCGAAATCTTCATCGAGTAGAGATACGCGCATAATCCGCCTAAAGTCCGTCGCATTGCTGGGGCAGTTCGGGTAGACTCAGCCCATCACACCGGGGAGGGAATCGATGAATCGCTCATTCGGATATCGTTGGCTGATCGGCGGGCTGGGGCTGCTCATCGCCGACGCGCTCGTGCCGGGCATTCATTACGACGGCAGCGCGATCGAGTTCATCATCCTGGCGTTGCTCTTCGGGTTGGCCAATGCGCTGCTCAAGCCGCTGTTGAGTCTGCTGACCTGCCCGCTGGTGCTGCTGACGCTGGGCTTGTTCATGCTCGTGATCAACGCGCTGATGCTGGGCATCACCAGCTCGCTGGGCCAGGCGATCGGCATTCGCTTTTACGTCGAGAGTTTCGGCGCGGCCTTTTGGGGTGGCGTCGTGATCAGCATCGTGGGTTTGTTGGCAACGATATTCATCCGGGACAGCCGGCGGTAACGTGAAACGTGCTACGTATTGCGTGTAGTCTTTGCGTTCGCCTGCCCCCTGCAAGGGGGTTGCGCTCTTCGCGCTGAGATATGCTGAATGGGAGGCTTGTATGTTAGGCCAGGTACGGGTGGAGAATCTCACTAAGGTTTATCACACACGTCAACGCAAGGGGCTGTTCAAGTCCACCGAGAAGGCCGTCGAGGCGCTGAAAGGCGTGTCGCTGGAAATTCGCCCGGGCGAGGTGTTCGGCCTGCTCGGCCCGAACGGCGCGGGCAAGACGACGCTGATCAAGTGCCTGACGACGCTGCTGCTGCCGACCAGCGGCGCAGCCTGGGTGAACGGCTTCCATTTGATTCACGACGCCAATGCCATTCGCGCCAGCGTCGGCTGCATGTTGATGGGTGATCGCGGCCTGTATTGGAAACTCACGGGGCGCGAGAATCTGATCTTCTTCGGCGCGCTGTACCACCTCAGCCCGACCGAGCGCCGCCGCCGCGCAAATGAGATTATCGATCGGCTGAACCTGGGCGAGATCGCCGATCGCGCCGTCGAGACGTACTCGTCCGGCCAGAAGATGAAACTGGCCTTCGCCAAGGCACTGATCAACGACGCGCCATTGTTGATCCTGGACGAGCCGACCAACACGCTCGATCTGCCCTCGGCCCGCGAGCTGCGCGCCGTCGTGCGCGAGTTGAACCGGTTGGGCAAAAGCGTGATCTACACCACGCACATCATGGCCGAGGCCGAAGAGATGTGCGACCGCGTGGCGATCATCGATCGCGGCGAGGTGCTTGCGCTGGGCACGCCCGACGACTTGAAAGCCTCGTTGGACCGCGAGGAAGTGATCCGGTTTGAAGGCGTCATCTCGTCGCGGGCCGGCCAGGCGGTGCAGGCGCTGCCCGGCGTCGTCCGTGCGGCGCGATCGGCTGTGAACGGCCACACCCAACTCGCCGTGGTCGTCCACGATCAACGCGCACTGCTGCCGCGCCTGATCGAGACGCTCACGGCACACAACGCGTTAGTGCAGAAGATCGTCCCCGAAGAAGTCACGCTGGAAGACGTATTCATCGCCCGCACCGGTCGCACGCTGGCCGAGGATACGCGGGTGAAGTGAACAGTGACCAGTGATCACTGATCACTGGTCGCTGATCACTGATAACTGATTCCCCAACAGGCTGAACATGACTGCGATAGCCAATCCCACCTTCCGGCAGACTCTCTCTGCCATGCTCGCCGAGACCCGGCTGCGGTTGCTGAACATCACCCGCTACCCCGGCCAGTTGATGATGGAGATCATCATCCCGATCGTCTTCGCCGCGATGCCGATGCTGCTGGGCCGGGCAACGGCGGGCGCAGACGCGGAGGCCAACTTCCGGGCCAACACCGGGACGGCCAACTACGTCGCCTTCCTGCTCATCGGCTCCAACGCATTCACGATCGTCTCGAACGCCTTCTGGCACATCGCCTACTGGCTGCGCTTCGAGCAGGAGACCGGCACGCTGGAAGCGGTGTACCTGACGCCGACGAGCCGGATAACGCTCGTCGCCGGTGTGTCGCTGTACAGCGCGCTTCGCGCGTTGACCACCAGTATCCTGGCGTATATTCTCGGCTGTCTCGTGTTTCAGGTCAATCCACTCCAGGGCGACATTTTGTTGGCCTTCCTCTTCATCCTGGTCGGATTGCTGCCGCTGTACGGTGTAGCGCTGCTGTTCGGCGCGCTGGTGCTCAAAGTGAAAGAGTCGAATGCGCTGGTCGGGCTGATGCAGTGGGGCGTCGGCTTCTTGATGGGTATCTTCTTCCCGGTCGTCGCGCTGCCGCCGCTCGTGCGCGCAGTCGCACTGGCCTTTCCGCCGACGTGGATGGTGAACGGCGTGCGATCGGCGCTGCTGGGCGTAGGCTTCTTCTTCGAGAAGTGGTATTTGGACTGGGCCGTGTTGTGGGCCTTCTTGCTGTTCATCCCGCTGTTCAGCGTGCAGGTCTTCCATCGGGTCGAGAACGGCGTGCGCCGCAACGCAGGGATGGGGGAGTTCTGATTGTGGATTGTAGATTGCGGATTGTGGATTGAGCCAGCCAGACAGAGCGCGCAGCCTGTAGAGGTTCAACGATGACCCCGTCGAATCAAACGACCCTGACCGGCCTCTCGGCATGGTTCAGCGCACTGATCGCCATGTCGCGCAAAGAGCTGACGATCATGACCCGCTACCCGGTCGAGTTCGTCGCCAGTTTCGGGCAGGTGTTTCTGATCGTCATCATCCTGACGCTGGCCGGATTGATGTTCTCACGTGATGGCGTGCGCTCGCCGGGCAGTTCCAACACCGCCGGGGTAGTGGTGTACGGATTCATCCTGTTCATGTTCCTCAGCGATACGCTGTGGACGATCGGCTACAACGTCCGGCGCGAGCAAAAGCAAGGCACGCTAGAGCAGCTGTATCTCAGCCCGGCGTCTAAAACCGCCAGCCTGATCTCGCGTGTCACCGTCACGCTGGTGTGGACCGGGCTGCTCTCGATCGGATCGTCGATCTTGATGAGCGCGATGATCGGTCGTCTGCCGTTCAACAATCTGCCGCTGGGCGCGCTCATCTTGATCCTGGCGCTATCCGGCACATTCGGCGTGGGGTTTGCCTTCGCCGCGCTGACCTTGCGCGTCAAAGAAGCAGGCCAGACACTGGCGAATCTGATCCAGTTTGCGTTTATGGTGATCTGCGCACCATTTTTCCCATTCGCCGCGCTGCCGGAGGGAATGCAGACGATCTCGCGTTTGATCCCGCTCTCGTATGGCGTCGATGCCTTCCGCTCGACGTTGATGGGCTACCCGAATGGTTTCCCCGAGCTCGCCCCGATCGAGATCGAACTCGTCATCCTCACGGTGTTCGGCGTGCTGATGCCAGTGTTGGGATTGTGGTTGTATCGGCGTGAGGAAGATCGGGCGCGGCGCAAGGGCAGCCTGTCGGAGTATTGACCACGGATTACACGGATGACACGGATTCCGAGTTGGCCGTCTTAATCCGTGCCATCCGTGGTTCAAACGAGGGGCGGCGCAATGCCCAAAGCGATCGACGCCAATTTTGAGTTGACCGTTGCGCGATCCATGCTCGCCGAACTGGAGGACTACCTCAAGTCGGACCTGACGTACTGGCAGACCGCACCCAACGCGCTGGGCGATCGGATGCCCCAACTGACGATCGGCGGGCTGCTTGAATCCTTGCTTCGCGCCGAGGCCACAGGTGCAAGCGACGTGCCGCCCATGCGAGCGGCGCTACAGTCGATCCAGGCGCGCAGGCTCGACCGGGTTCTGGTGCACATCGAGCACGAAGCACGCAGCCGACTCAACTCCTGGGCGTGGTATCTGGACGATCAGGCGCGCAACCCGGAAGAGGCGGCCAGCCATTACCCCAATGAAGTCCGTGCACGGCTCAAGGCTGAACTGCTTCTGAACGAACTCGAGCGGGAATCACGCGGGCAGACCGAACGACGCCGCGCGGAAGCGCTGGACGAGCGCTTGCGGCAGGTCTTTGTACCGGGCGCGTTTGTGTGGGACGAGCGCTTGAAGCCATTCCTGCCGGAAGATCAGTTCTGGTGGTTGTACGGCAAAGTGCGCAGTTAGAAAAGAAAGCCCCCACTCTTCGAGCGGGGGCTTCTGGTTGTTCGCCGGCTGGCCGCGGTGATGGGTGTGATGAGAGTGCGATGTTCCTGATGGCCGGCGAACGCTCGTCTGTGCGAATGCGTTGAGGCGGCGATGAAGTCCCTCACACAGACACCGATATTGTATCACACTGCCATGCAAATGGATCAACGAGGGAGTAGGTATTTCCGCCCACGGCGCTCGGCAGGCAGATGATGACGTTTGGCGGTGCTTGAAACGGGAGACACAAGTAGAGACCTGGCGCAAACGCGGTCTCGATCAGTTGAGTGGAACCAGGCGGTAACCGCCTGACTCGGTGACGATCATCTGCGGCTGGCTCGGATCAGTCTCGATCGACTGGCGTAGCTTCCACACGTGCCACTTGACGCGGCGCGGGCGCGCGCCGGTTTCCTCAACACCCAACAGTTCGCCGATCCGATCCGAACTGACAACCTGGCCGGCGTGCTCGGCCAGGATGAGCAACAGGCTGTACTCCGCCGGGCGCAGTTGCACCGACCTGCCGCGCGCAATCACCTGCCGTGATCCGCGATCGATGATGAGCTGCTTACCAATGGTCAACGCCGCATCACGCTCGGCGCGCGGGCGGTGCGCCCGGCGCAGCACGGCTTCCACGCGTGCGATCAACTCGCCGGGATTGAAGGGCTTGACCAGGTAATCGTCGCCGCCCAGCTGCAGACCCGAGACCTTGTCATCCACCGTCTGCTTGGCGGTGAGGAAGATGATCGGCACGGTGGAGACCTGCCGGATGCGGTAGCAGGTTTCCCAGCCATCCATGTCTGGCATCATCACATCCAGGATGACCAGGTCGGGGCGAACTTCGAGGAGCCTGCGCAGGCCCTCTTCGCCGCCGTTGGCAATGTACGGTTCAAAATTGGCATTGCCCAGCGTCAACTGAATCATGCGCAGCTGGGCTGGATCGTCATCGATGGCAAGGATTTTCTCGGGCATGCCAGGGCCCCTGCGAGGGTCAGTCGCCGAAGTCTTGCATAATGATCGGCAAATAGACACGATACTTCGGCGCAGTCTCTATTATATCAGGAATCCCATTTCCGTCGGCGTCGAGGAGGAGCGTGACGATCGGATCGGGCGGATCGATGTTCGCAGCCTGGATCACGCCGGTGTTGACGATCTCCAGTTGCGCCGGCTCTTGATTGACGATGACGGTGAAGGTGAGCGTGAGCACCTGGCCGGGACTCACGCGATCCATGAATGCGCCGAGCGGGTTGCCAGGAGTCAGGCGACCGTTGGTCGAGGCGCTGCCCGGCACATAGGTCATATCACTGGGGATCAGATCGGTGATGCTGGCCTGAAGAATTTCAGATTGCCCCGTGTTCGTCATCCACACGGTGTACACAACGCGATCGCCTGGCATGACGAGGCCCGGCAGGGGCGTCGGTGTGGCATCGCGGAAGACCTGAGCATCTTTGGATGTACTCGCCTGCGGCGCGGGCATCGGCCTGGTAGTGCTGGTCGCCGTGGGCGTGTCCGTCGGCGTTGACGTGGCCGTATCCGTTGGCGTTGGCGTGGCCGTGCCGGTGGACGTGGGTGTGTTTGTCGGTGTTGGCGTAGCTGTATCCGTCGGCGTATGAGTTGGAGTGGCCGTCCACGTATGGGTGGGTGTGCGGGTATTTGTCGCCGTCGGCGTCGGCGTTCTCGTCGATGTCCGCGTATGAGTCGGCGTGCGCGTCGGCGTCGAAGTCGGCGTCGGCTTGCAGGACGGCAGATCGAATCGCTCCCGATCCAGTTCGCGTTCGTGATAACCGATCGGCGCTTTGAATATCACCGGCCCGACAAACAGGTGCGCCTTGCCGGTGCATGGAATATCAACTCGCAGGAGCCGGAAACTCTTGGGAGGCACCACCGTGGTAGCGCTGTCGAAATACTTCAACGATCCAGAGGATGACGAATAGGACGCGAGGCCAACGTCGAAGCACTTCGTGTGTGAGGCATTGACCACCAGGCCAATCGCCGCCCGTTTCGTGGAATTGATCCAGATGTGCCCGACAAGCGCGCGATGCTCCGGCTCGTCGCTCGCGCTGCCGATACACTGATTGTCAGGCTCGAACGAAAGAGAGGCATCCGGCCAGGTCTGCGCGAATGCCGTGGCGAACAGCGCGGCGGAGACCAGCCCGACAAGCATGAGGCCGAGAATGATACGAACTGGTACAATCAGGGGTCGTTTCACAGAGTGACTCATCGCTCCTTATGATTGCGACCAACATTGTACCAAATTAAACGACCTGTCTGTGTAAGAGAGCGGTTTGAGTTGATTTAGGCGGAAGGTTAGAAATCGAATTTCGAGGCGTGCAGATCGCTGCCTGCACGCCTCAAATCACAAAGACCCCGGCTCCGGCTGCCGAGCGTGCCTCAGACGGCAGTGAAGCGATAACCCACGCCGCGCTCCGTGAAGATGAAACGCGGCTGGTCGGTGTCGCCTTCCAGTTTCTGCCGCAAGCGCCAGATGTACCACTTGACGTTGTTGAGATTGACTTCCGTCTCGAAACCCCACACCGCCGTGAAAATATCTTCGACCGAAACCACTTGCCCCGGGTGCTCGACGAGGTACATCAAGATGTGATGCTCGGTCGGCGTAAGCTCAATCGCCAGGCCGTCGCGGATGACGGTGGGCGACTTCGGATCGACGATCAGATCGCCCCCGGCAAAGCGCATGACACTATTCTTGGTCGGCGGGGGCAGCCGCGTGCGACGCAGCACGGCGTGCACACGCGCGCTGAGCTCCTGCGGGTTGAACGGCTTGACGATGTAGTCGTCCGCGCCCATGCGCAGCCCTTTGATCTTCTCTTCGTCGCTGCGGCGCGAGGTCATGATGATGACCGGCACGGTCGACAATTCGCGGATGCGCTTGCACACTTCCCAGCCGTCCATTTGCGGCAGCATCAAGTCGAGGATGACGAGGTCGGGCTGCGTTTCATAGAGCTTGCGCAGGCCCTCGGGGCCGTCCTGCGCCACGACACCCGTGAAGCCATCGTGCTCCAGCAGCGTCTTGACCACGTCGGACTGTAAGGGATCGTCTTCGATGATCAGGATTGTCTCAGGCATAGCGTCTCACAAAATCAGTCGATCGAATGCCAGAAGACAGCCGCATCCCAGCACGGTCACGTTCATGAACAGCAGCAACGCCAAAATGAAGCGCTGCTGGGGCTTCAGTTTGGAAAAGAGTGGGAGGCGCTCGACGAGCGAAGGCTGAAAATCCTCGTAGGGTTCCGGCTCGGAAGCGGCAGCATTGCGCAGATCGTCAAACATGTGTCCTCCAACAGCCATGTGGGCACTGCGCGGGCAAGCGGAAGAATACCTGAGGCAGGGTCAAAAGTCAAATTCGCGGATCGACACTTAATACCACTTTCAAGAAGGCGAGCCACTCCTTACTTCAGGGCAATCGCATTTCAAACCACCGCAACGGATCGACATCGAATAAACGGATGCGAAGTGTGCCGAGTATATCATCGGTTTATTCGTTGTGCCGAAGGCAATCCGTTGCTTCACCCCCCGCCCAATGCGATTGCCCTATCCCTTACTCAAATGCCGAGTTGACATCCCATCGCTTCATGTTAGAGTGAAATCCCAAACCAAGCACTCACATTGCACCTGCGTCGAGCGTGGAAGGCCCACATTGGATTCCGTTCGACGTTTGTGTTTACTGAACCTGTCAGGCAAATTGAAGAAGGTTCCGAGATGGCTACGATTCATGTTCTGATTGTCGAGCCAGCTCCGAGGCGGCGCGAAAGGCTCGCGGCCTGTCTGTCCCACGAGACAGGTTTCGAGGTTGTCGGCGCAGGAGACGACTTCATGTATGTCGGTCAGTTACCATTTCTCCGGCGCTCTCCAGTCGAGATCCTTCTCATCAACATAGACCAGCCCGATATGATCCGGACAGATATGTGGGCAACCATTCGCGTTCTGTTACCGAGCGCACGGATCGTTGCCCTCACGGAAGGGACCGACGACTCTATTCTGAAGGCCGCCCTCGGCGCGGGCGTGACTGCACTTTATCGGCTGGATGCTGATCCCGACATACTCCGCCAGGTGGTGCGCAAAGCCGCTCAAGGATTGGTGGACTATGACCGCGACTTGGTGGAGCGGGCAAAGAGCAGCCTGTTCACACCATCGGAGGAAACGCAAGTTCGTATTAGTGAACTGGTCATTGACTTTCAGGCGCAGGAAGCAACGCGCAAGGGCAAGCCTATTCATCTAACGCCATTAGAGTTTAAGGTCCTGGCGCACCTGGCCCGCAACCGAGGAAGGCCGGTCAGTTCAGCAGAGCTCCTGGAGGCAGTGTGGCAAACTCCAGCTAGTGAAGGCGGAACGATGGCACAGGTCAGGAATTGCATCAAGCGCCTCCGCCGGAAGATCGAACCAGGCACAAAACATCTTCGATATATTCAGTCGTTCCGAGGTTGGGGGTATGTCTTGCGAGATCCCCATGAGCAGTGATCTCCCACCTGGACCATCCTCGTAAATGGATACCTTACTGATACCGAAGCGTCAAGCGCACGAGCAGTATTTTGGTTTATGCCCTTAATGGGTTTCAAGGAGGCAGACCAGAGACGGCGCGAAATTCGCGGAGAATATCATCTGGTGATTGTTCACATCTCGACGGCTCTGCGTCCGTGTCCTTGCGGACGACCCGCGAGACGCGGGCCTGGAGCACTTGTGTGCAATCACCAGAATAGCATCTATTGACGCACCTTTCGCTCAAATTTCTGTTGCAACCTGAATTATCGGTGCTGTATACCTACGGCGTGAAATCCGCGAGTGTATACCAATCGCGTGAACAGGGTAAGGTTGGCGAGTTGGCCTGACGTACGACATGGCGTATGCTTCTCCGACAGGAGGAAGGTACGCTATGGAACTGACGAGACAA
>DATBWU010000152.1:0-5001 GCA_036514635.1 Anaerolineae bacterium
TTCATCGGGCGCAGCGGGGTAGCGCGGCGAATTCATCGCCGCGCAGGCACGCAGCGCGCAAGTTTCTTTCTTCGAGCCTATCGCCACCCGGCGCTGTGGGATTCTCAGGGTGACAGGCGGACTAATTCTTTGACGGCTCCTAACGAGCCATACATCCATCGCTTTGAGTGATCCGCTTTGATTTTCGAGATCGGGCCCCGTCTGATCGATTGAGTGCGATCCAGCCGGCATGACCGGCGGGATATTAGAGCTAGACTCGAGGAGAGAGCACATGTTAAAGATAACTCGTGCATCGGAAGCGACGACCCCGGAACCGATGGATGGGCCTGTTCTCAACTTGACCGACAACGCGCGCACGGTGCTGATGAAGCGCTATGTGCGGCGCGGCCCGGACGGCAAACCGATCGAGACGCCGGAAGGCATGTTTCGCCGCATCGCGCGCGCCATTGCCGGGCCGGAAGCCGATCACGGCGGCGACGTGACCGCGAGCGAGCGCGCGTTTTATCGCTTGCTCACTGAATTGCGCTTCTTCCCCAACTCGCCCACCTTCACCGGCGCGGGCACACCGCTCGGCCAGCTGGCTGCGTGTTTTGTGCTTCCAATCAGTGATGACATGGGCCGCGACCAGGCCGGCATCTTCCAGACACTGCGCGACGCGGCGCTGATCCAGCAGACCGGCGGTGGCAACGGCTTTGCCTTTTCCCGACTGCGCCCCAAGGGTGGATTGGTCAAGTCGTCGGCGGGACAGGCCACCGGGCCGGTCGGCTTCCTGCGCGTGTATGACAAAGCCTTCGGCGAGATCGCCCAAGGCGGCTCACGCAGGGGCGCGAACATGGGCGTCCTCCGCATCGATCATCCCGACATCGAAGAATTCATTACGTGCAAGACGGACGAAAACGCGATCACGAATTTCAACATCTCGGTCGGCATCACCGATGCGTTCATGGAAGCCGTGCAGCGCGATGCAGAGTGGGAGCTGCGCTTCCCGGATGTCCGTTCACCGGAATATCGTAACTTCAACGGCACACTCGAGCAGGCCGAGCGGGCCGGCGTCCCGATCAAAGTCCATAAGCGCGTGCGCGCGCGCGCAGTGTTCGATAAGATCGTCAAGCAGGCGTATCACAACGGTGAGCCGGGTGTGCTGTTCCTCGACGCGGCCAATCGTAGCAACCCCGTGCCGCATCTGTATGAACTGGAAGCGACAAACCCGTGCGGCGAGCAATTTTTAGGTAGTTACGAGAACTGCTGCCTCGGATCGATCAACCTGGCGCAGCACGTCAAGTACGTGGACGACAAAGCCGAAGTCGATTGGGCGAAGCTCGAAGAATCGATTGCCCTGTCCACACATTTCTTGGATAATGTGGTGACGGCGAACCAGTACGTGCCCGCCGTGTCGCAATTGAAGGAAGCGGCGCATCGCGCCCGGCGCATCGGCCTGGGCATCATGGGCCTGGGCGACCTGATGTATCACCTGGGCATTCGCTACGGCAGCCCGGAGGCACAGGAGTTCGCCGCGCAGATCATGGAGTTCGTGCGCTATCACTGCATGAAGACGTCGATCCGCCTGGCGAAGGAGCGCGGCCCCTTCCCGGCGATCGAAGGCAGCCTGTATGATCCCAAGAATCTCAAGTGGACGCCGCCCGCGCCGCTCGAACCGTACGCGCACGATTGGGGCCGCCCATCGATCCGCTGGAGCGAGATCGTCGAGGGCATCTGGAAACACGGCATCCGCAATGCCGCACAGACGACCGTCGCGCCGACGGGGACCATCGCCACCGTCGCCGGCTGCGAGGCCTACGGCTGCGAGCCGGTCTTCGCGCTGGCCTACGTGCGCCACGTCGTCGACGCCGAAGCCGGTGGCGGCGACGGGCGCACGACGCTGACCTATGCCAGCCCGTTGTTCGAGCAGGCGCTGATCCGGGCCGGTGTGGACGAAGCGACGCGCAACCGTATCTACAAAGATGTGTTGTACACCGGCACGTGCCAGAACGTCGAAGGCGTGCCGGAATCGGTGCGACACACCTTCGTCGTGTCGGCAGACATCACGCCGGAGGAGCACGTCCGTATGCAGGCGGCGCTGCAGGTGTTTGTCGACAATAGTCTATCCAAAACGATCAATTTCCCTGCCGATGCAACAGAAGAAGATGTTGCAACGGCGTATATGCTGGCGTGGGAACTCGGCTGCAAGGGCTTGACGGTGTACGTGACCGGCTCGCGGGACAAGGTGGTGTTGGAAACGAAGCAGACTCAGGCGGCGAAGGAGAAGGCTCCCGAAAGTGCGCCGCTCGAAATGCACGCGACGAAAAAACCGCGCCCGCGTCGATTGGCGGGCAGCACATACAAAATCGGTACGCCATTGGGCACGGCGTTCATCACCATCAACGAGAACGGCGACGCCAAGCCGTTCGAGATATTCCTCAACGTAGGCAAGGCCGGGTCGGACACGGCGGCGGTGGCCGAGGCGGTCGGCCGGTTGATCTCGCTGGTGCTGCGATTGCCGTCGGTGATGGATCCGATCGAGCGGCTACAAAATGTGGTCGAGCAATTGTTGGGCATCGGCGGCGGGCGACCGATGGGCTTCGGCCCGCAGCGCGTGCGCTCGCTGCCCGACGGTATCGCGCAGGCGCTCATCGAGTATCTGGGCCAGGCGCACGAGCCGATGGGCGCGAACGAAAACGGCAACGGGCACGTTCAAGAGTTCGTAGAAGCACAGCAGTTGACGCTGAAGATCGGCGACCTGTGCCCATCGTGCGGTGAGGCCGCGTTCGTCAACGAGGAAGGCTGCCGCAAGTGCTACAACTGCGGGCACAGCGAGTGCTAACGGCTCGTTGGTGAAGTGCGGGAGTAAACGAGGGGGCGCTGGTGATCCAGTGCCCTCTTACATTATCGGGGATAGGATTTTCTCCACGAAGTCACACGAAGGGGCACGAAGCGAGTGCTCATTTTCGTGTTTGTTCGTGTGCCTTCGTAGATCAACTTCTTATTTCCGCTCGAGTCTATTCACTGGGAGCACGAAGCGAATCCGCGTGCCTTTGCCCGGTTCGCTCTCGGTGGCGATCTCTCCGCCGTGGGCGGCGACGAGATTCTTGGCAATCGCCAGCCCCAGTCCCATGCCGCGCGAGCCGCGCGTTTTGTAGAACCGATCGAAGATGTGGGGCGAATCCTCCGGCGCGATGCCTGTGCCGGTGTCTTCGACGAGAACGGTGACGTGCTCCTCGCCGCGTCTCGCAGCGTTGATGATGCAGCGAACCCGAATCGATCCGCCGCGCGGCGTGTGGTTCAGCGCGTTGCTGATCAGATTCGTAAGCACCTCGCGGATGCGCGCCGGATCGACGTGGATGGGCGGTACGTCGGGCGCGGCTTCCACACTCAGGGCGATACCGGCGGCATCGGCCTGCGCCCGAAACGAGGCCGCCGTCTCACTCGCCAGCGCGGCGATGTCGGTCGGCTCCTTTTGGAGTTTGAGCGCGCCGCTTTCCGCCAGCGCGAGCGTGCGCAGATCGTCGACTAGGCGCGACAGCACCCGTGTCTCGTCGAGGATGGATCGGAGGTGCGCCGCGTCCGCCGGGTACACACCGTCGATCAATCCTTCCAGATTGCCCTGAATCACCGTGAGCGGCGAGCGCAGTTCGTGCGTGACATCGGCGAGCAGGTTGCGCCGCTGCTCGTCATGAACCTCCAAGCGCGCGGCCATCGAGTTAAAGGCCCGCGCCAGCGCGCGAACTTCGCGCGATCCTCGTTCGCTCACACGCGCCGAGTAATCACCCTCGGCCACGCGCCCCGCCGCTTCCAGCATATCGCCAATCGGAGCCGCTGTGTGCCTCAGCGTGCGCCCGATGGCGGCTACACTGCCCATGCCGAACGCCAGCGCGAGCAGGCCGAGCGGGCAGGCCCACAGCAGAGCGCCGCGCGGAATCTCGATAATGCCCAGCGCGCTGGCGACCAGCCAGCCGATCAACGCGAACGCGCCGAAGACGAAGAGGAAGAAGAACGCCATCAGGCAGCCCATGCGCCGGAAGAAATGGCCGCGCATGGCACGCCAGGGCGGAGCCGTGGGCGGCCACGGCTCATTCGTCGGCCACCAGGGAGGTTGTCGGCGCGAAGCGTGCCAACGGCGCATGGGATTCATTTATCCGCGAATTTGTATCCGACGCTGTACACGGTGAGGATGTAGCGCGGCTCGCGCGGATTCGGCTCGATCTTGCGGCGGATGTTCTTGATGTGCGCGTCGATCGCGCGCTCGTACGATTCGAAGGCCACGCCGTGCACGGCGTCGAGCAGTTGGGCGCGGGTGAAGATACGGCCCGGCTGCCGCGCGAGTGTGGCGAGCAACTGAAACTCGGCCGGCGTCAACTCGACGTTGCGCGGCCCCAGCGTGACGCGCATACGCGGAACGTCGAGCGTCAAATCGGCGACGCGAATCACTTCTCCGCCGGCCTGCGCGCTGTCCCAACGGCGAAAGACGGCTCGCACGCGGGCGACTAACTCCTTCGGGCTGAACGGCTTGGTCACGTAATCGTCCGCGCCGAGTTCGAGGCCGATGAGTTTATCGGTTTCCTCGGCGCGCGCGGTGAGCATGATGATGGGCACGTTGGAGTCTTTGCGCAGCGCGCGGGTCACGTCCAGCCCGTCGATTTCGGGCAGGCCCAGATCGAGGATGATCAGATCGGGCTTCTCCGATCGTGCAACGGCCAGCGTCGCCTTGCCGTCGTGTGCAGCCAGCACGGTGAAGCCCGCGTGTTCCAGGTAATCGCGGGCGAGCTGCACGATTTTAGGTTCGTCGTCGACGACGAGGATGGTTTTCATGTTCTCACAGGCCCAACCCTCCCGCAGGTTGCGGTTCGAGCCGCTCGACTACTAAGAGAGTGTCTTCAAAGTCCACTCAGCTGTCATTCTGAGCGAGCGTAGCGAGCGAAGAATCTCGTTTTTCGGCGCAAACGGAGAGATTCTTCGGCGCTGCGCGCCTCAGAATGACATTGCAACAGGGTTTGAAGACAGTCT
>DATBWU010000153.1:0-5253 GCA_036514635.1 Anaerolineae bacterium
CGCGCCGCGTATCTCGCCAGCCAGATCGGACTGATCGGCTTCACCCACGCCTGCGCGCACGAGTTCGCGCCTTTCAACATTCGCGTAAACGCGATCTGCCGGACGTTGAACGTGGCCGGGAGCCTGCGCGATTACGCCGCGCCGTTCGAAGCGGCTTCAAGCGATCCGGTCGAACTGGCCGTCTTCCTGTGCTCCGATGCCGCTGCCGCGATCCACGGTCGCGTGATCGCCACCCACTTTGAATCTGAGAAAGAGACCTCGTGAAGATCAGACTGCTTGTCACATTATTCGTCGCCGCGATCCTGTCGAGCTGTGCGGGCAACCCGAACGAAGTCGGCGAGATGGCGCCGTACATCAATCCCGATCTCGGCTTCCGCATCGATTACCCATCGAACTGGAGCCTGGCCGTCGATCCCGAATCGCTGGTCGGCCCGAAGCCCGACCGACTTCACGTCGCCACGTTTGTCAACGCGGCGGCCAACACGGCGGTGATCGTGTACGTTCAGACGCTCGATACGACTGAAACGCTGGAGGATTACACGGCGCGGCAGGTGAAAGGCATCTTATCGAATGCCACCGAGGCCGATCTGTCCGATCCGGCCCCGGCGAAACTCGGCGGCCTGGATGCACTGATGATCGAGACTGCGTCCGAGTCGAACGGCCAACGACTCCGCACGCGACTGGTGCTGGCCGTGAAAGGCACACGCGGTTACGCCCTATCACTGACCGCGCCGGTCGATTCGCCGCTCGGCACGACGCTGGACGACGTGCTGGCCTCGTTCGGCATTTTGCCGTAAGATTCCCACACACGCGCAAGATAGAGGCGCTATGAAGCGACAGCCGACGATCCTTCTCGTCGACGACGACCCCGACATCACGTCGATGCTGGAGTTTTACTTCGAGAACCTGGAGTACACCGTGCACGTGGCGCGACGCGGCTCGGCGGCGGTCCGCATCGCGCGCGAGGCGCGCCCGGACGTGATCTTGCTTGATGTGGTGCTGCCCGATTCGAGCGGCTTCACTGTCGCCCGCACCCTGCGCGCCGATCGCTACACCGAGCACATCCCGATCATCTTCCTCACCGCGCGCAGCGATCCGGACGATCGCCTGGAAGCGCTGGAGATTGGCGCGGACGACTTCGTCACCAAGCCCTTCGACACCCAGGAACTGCGCCTGCGCATCGAGCGCATTCTGAAAGCGAGAGGGTGAAGAGGACAAGCACCTCCGTGAGCGATCCGCGCAGTAAGCAGATGGACGCGGTCGAGCGATGAGGAGGTAGACCGTGTAAGTGAAGATTGGCTCATTGGTGCT
The DNA here is from genome assembly GCA_036514635.1 of Anaerolineae bacterium. Classification (GTDB taxonomy): domain Bacteria; phylum Chloroflexota; class Anaerolineae; order Fen-1058; family Fen-1058; genus DASSFZ01. Next base: position 1,312 of record DATBWU010000153.1, read on the forward strand.
ATACTGGCTAGCGGAGGCTGATATGTTAGTTGAACCTGAAGCGCGTGTTTATGAGCATATCGCCGTCGTCGACGGCATTCCCCGAATCGCAGGCACGCGATACAAAGTCATCCATCTCGCACTTGAACGAATGGCTTACGGCTGGAGCCCGGAGGAATTGCAGTACCAGCATCCAGACCTCAGTCTGGGACAGATCTACGCAGCGCTGGCTTATTACGTGGATCATCAGGAAGAGCTGGATCATGTGATCGAAGAACAGGCCGCTGACTATGACCGGCTGCGAGCAGCCGCAGAGAACTCACCGCTTCGACAGCGACTGCGCGCGCAGGGGCTTATCAAGTGAGCGTCCCTCTCTACATGGACGTTCATATTCCCCGACCCATCACGGCTCAACTTCGGCTGTTGGGTGTAGACGTACTGACCACTCAAGAAGATGGTCATGCTGAAGTCGAGGATCGCACATTGATGGATCGCGCCACTGAATTGGGGCGCGTTCTCTTTTCTCAAGACAAGGGTTGCTGGTGGAGGCGGCTCGTCGTCAGCGGGTGGACATACCGTTTAGCGGCTTGATCTACAGTTGGGTGCCTCGAACATTCATCGGCAGGTGTGTGGCCGATCTGCGACTCATTGCAGAGACCGGCGAGCCTGATGAGTGGCAGAATCGCGTCGAGTATCTGCCGCTGTGAAGTGTGGGATGAAGAGGTCCGGTTTCTGCGAGGAACCCAGCTTCTTTTAAGGCAATGTCTGCTCGAGGGCACGCAGCCAGTTGCCGCTCATCACGGCCTCGATGTCGGCAGGCGCGTAGCCGGCCGTGCGCAGGGCATCGGCCACTTTAGGCAGATCGGCTATCGAGTCGATACCCGCCGGCGTCGATTCCGCGCCGAACCCGCCGTCGAAATCGGTGCCCAGGCCGGCGTGTTGAGCATCGCCCGCGATCTGGCACACGCGGTCGATCGCGCGCACGATGTGATCGATGCCGGCCGCGTCTTTGGGATCGCCCCGCTTGCGACTCCAGTCTTTCACCAGGAACGCATTGAAGGGCACGCTGCCGATCACCCCGCCGCGCCGGATCAGCGCGCGGATCATCTCGTCGGACAGATGCCGGCCGCCATCGTCATCGACGTAGGCGCGCGGGTTCGAGTGGCTGGCGATGATCGGGCCGCCGTAGCGCTCGATCGCCTGAAAGAAGGCCTGCTCGGCCATGTGACTGAGATCGAGCGCCATGTTCAAGTCTTGCATGTGCTTCAGCAGGCGGAGGCCGTCGTCGGTGAGCGGGCCGGGTTCGCCCGTGCCGCCGCAGTAGCGCGAACCCATCCACGCCGGGCCGATCAGCCGGACGCCTTCTTGGTACCACCGTTCCACCTCGTCGGGCTTGCGGATCGGATCGCCGTTTTCCATCAGCACCACCAGCCCGATTTGCTTCGCCCCTTCGCCTTCCCACGTCGCCAGAACACCGTCCAGATCGGATCGAGTGTGAATCACTCGGAAGGCGCTGTGGTCCTCGGCCAGCCGGCGATACTGCTCGAGCTGGCGCATTGCGTGGCGGAAGGCTTCGTCGGGCGTGAGGTAACTCATGCTGTACGCGCTGAGAATCGGCGATCGCTTCGGCTCGACGAACAGCGTGGCGAAGATCACGGCGACATTCGCCCGTCGCCATTCCGGCAGACCGAGCATCGCCGTGCCGGTCTCCGCGACGATCGGGCCGTTGCCCTCACGCGCGCGGGTGATCGAGACGGACTGCGTGTAATCGCGTCCGTAGCACAACATGTTCCAGGCGAGGTCTTCGTGCGCATCAACGATGAGAGCCAATGCGAAACTCCAGGGTAGAATTGAGAATGTGGAATTACGAATGAAGAAGGCAGAAACCTTTCTACATTCTACATTCCACATTCTGCATTCCGCATTCTGCAATCCCCCGGTCACGTTATCGCCGGGTGACTTCTACCGGGTCGCCGACCTTCGCCCCCAGCCTCTGCCCCGCGTTGCCGTTGACGACAGCCAACTCCAGTTCTCCGTGGCTGTTGAAGAGCGCGATCAGATCGCCGGGCGGACGCTCGCCAAATGTCTGCGCCAGTCCGCGCACTTCTGCGCCACAGGCGCACACGATCACATCGCCCGGCCCGGCCAGGTCCTCAGCACGGAGGTTCGTCGCCACGTTGCCGAAGTGATCGATGTGCATGACAGCGCCGCGCACGCCATCGGCGGTGCGCTCGGGGAGCGCCAGCGGCAACAGCACCGGATCGTCGATGGGTGAACCCACGTCCGAGAGCGCAGCGCCCGGCGAAGCGGCCAGGTGCGCGGCCACCGGCGCGAAGAGGTCTCGGCCATGAAAGACGGGGCTGATCTGCGCCCGCCAGTAGCGCGGCTGATCGAGATGCACGATCTCCACCGGCCAACGCTCGCGCCGCGCGCGCGCCAGCAGCAGCGTGAGGAGGCCGTTATCCGGGCCGACGAAGCGTTGCGCGCCGAGGCGTGCCGCGATCGGCCGCCGGGCCGTGCCCACACCCGGATCGACCACGCACAGGTGTATCGTGCCTTCGGGGAAAGACGGCGCAGAACGGTTGAATGTGACTGCGGCTTCCAGCACGTTCTGTGGGCCGATCAGATGCGTGATGTCCACGATGCGCGCTTGCGGTGCAATGCCCAGGATGACGCCTTTCATCTCGCCGACGTATCCATCCCGCAGGCCGAAGTCCGTCATGATCGTGATGATGCCGGGCACTGCGCCTCCGTGAATGCAGCGGAGGATTCACCGCCGAGGCGCAGAGTGCGCGGAGAAATGAAAATGCAACTCTGCGTTCTCCGCGTCTCTGCGGTGATATCTCATCCGGTCACGATTGCCGCCAGCCGTTGCGGATCGACGTTACCACCCGACACGATCACACCGACCTTCTTGCCTGCCACACCGGGCACGCGGTGTCTCATCAACGCAGCGACCGGCGCGGCTCCGCTCGGCTCCACGACGATCTTCAGTCGCATCAATAAGAAACGCACCGCCGCAACCATTTCGTCATCGCTCACCAGGACGATCGATTCAAGATGCTGCTGCATAATCGGAAACGTGATCTCACCCGGCGCGGTCGGCAGCAAACCGTCGGCGATCGAGTGCGATTGCGCGGTTGAGACACGCTCGCCTTTCTGGAGCGAAAGGTACGAGTCGTTGGCCGTGTCCGGCTCGACGCCGACGACGCGAATGTCGGGACGCATCGCGTGCGCGGCGAGGCTACACCCGGAGATCAACCCGCCGCCGCCGATCGGCACGATCAACACGTCGAGATCGGGCACGTCGCCCAGCAACTCGAACGCAGCCGTGCCCTGCCCGGCGATGATGTGCGGGTGATCGAATGGGGGCACGAGCGCCAGGTCGCGCTCGTCGGCCAACTGGCGTGCAATCACTTCGCGCTTCTGCTCGATCCGATCGTACAGTACGACTTCCGCACCGTAGCCGCGCGTCGCCGCCAGTTTCACCTCGGGCGCGTCGTGCGGCATCACGATCACCGCCGGCACGCCGAGCAACTTCGCCGCCAGCGCCACGCCCTGCGCGTGATTGCCGGACGAGAACGCCACCACGCCGCGCCGCCGCTGAGCCTCGTTCAACTGGCTGATCGTGTTGTACGCGCCGCGAAACTTGAACGAGCCGCCACGCTGAAAGTTCTCGCACTTCAGGAAGACGTGTGCGCCAACGCGCTCGTCGAGCGTGCGCGAGGTGAGCACCGGCGTGCGATGGGCGATGCCTGCCAGTCGTTGCGCGGCACCTTTTACATCGTCGAAAGTGACCATGCCATTCTCATGCTATACCTGAGAGAGTGTCTTCAAAGTCCACTCAGCTGTCATTCTGAGCGAGCGTAGCGAGCGAAGAATCTCGTTTTTCGGCGCAAACGGAGAGATTCTTCGGCGCTGCGCGCCTCAGAATGACATTGCAACAGGGTTTGAAGACAGTCT
>DATBWU010000154.1:0-3793 GCA_036514635.1 Anaerolineae bacterium
GGCCACGCGCCCCGTCTGAAAGTTCGCCGCGTACATCACCCCATCGTCCGCGCCGAAGAAGACGTGGTTATACTGCACACGCGGCGACGAGAAGATTTTGCCCCCACTCGGGCACGTCCATTGAATCCGGCCGGTCTGCGCGTTTACGCAGTAGAGCACGCGATCCTGCGAGCCGAACACGACGCGGTCGTCCACGTGGAACGGCGTCGAGGCAATGCCGCCGTCCGTGGCATACTTCCACATGAACTTGCCCGTCTTGGCGTTGAGCGCGTACAGGTTGTGATCGTATGCGCCGACGAAGACCACGCCGTTGCCCACCGCTACGGCCGAGCGGATTTCGTCTTCACACGTAAACGTCCACAGCGGCGTCAGCTCGCTGCTGCCGGACAGGTTGACCATGGGCGTGGCGATCTTGCTGGCGGGCCGCAGCGACATCAGCGCGCGCCGCATCTCGTCCACCGTGGCATAGCGCCGATCCGGCTCGTACTCCAGCGCGCGCATGACGATCTGCGCGAATTCTGCATCGACGTTGGGGTTTACGCTCGTGATCGGCCGCTCGTGGAACGAGAATGGCGGCTCGACCTGCGGGTTCTGCCGCGACAGCAGATGGTGTAAGGTCGCGCCCATCGCGTAGATGTCCGTGCGCTGTTCGGCGATGCCGCGATACTGCTCCGGCGGGCTGTAGCCTTCCGTGCCGATCATCGTGCCCTTCTGGCCCGGCTGGAAGTTCTTGGCGATGCCGAAGTCGATCAGCCGAATCTGCCCGTGCCGGTCGAGCATGATGTTGGACGGCTTCATGTCGCGGAAGATGATGGGCGGCGTATGCGAGTGCAGGTAGGATAACACCTCGCACAACTGGATGGCCCACACCAGGATTTGATCCTGCGGCAGGAAACCGGTTCCATCGCTGATGACGGCTTCCAGGTCGCGCCCGTCGATGAACTCCATCACCAGATAGGCGCGGTTGTCTTCGGAGAAGTAATCGTAGACTTTGGGGACGGCGGGATGGCTGAGCGTCGCCAGGATGTTGGCCTCGCGCTCGAAGTTTTGCAGCGCCATCGCACGCAGCTGCGGATCGGGCGCATGGTTGATCATCTCCTTCACCGCGCACAGCTTGGTGACGTTGGGGAAGCGCAGGTCGCGCGCCTGGTAGACGGCGCTGAAGCCGCCCATGCCCAGCACACCGCGAATCTCGTACCGATCTTGCAAGACACGCCCGGGCACGAGCGTGCCGCCGCTGACTTTCTGTTCACCGCTGATCTGCCGAGTATCGAGTGAGCTCATGGCCGTGACTTACAGACCCAAGCAATGGCGAGGCGGGGAATTCCGCTGTTATGCGGCGCTATTATAACCCCGTTCATACCCGCGTGCAATGAAGAGTGAGTAACTAAAGCATTTCAACTACCCTCCGGTTGCGTTCCTTCCCCCAGGCGGGGAGAGGGTGAGGGACGGTTTGCCTCTGGTGATTGTTCACATCTCGATGGCTCTTCGTCCGCGTCCTCGTCCGCTTCGCGCGGCCCGCGAGACGCGGGCCTGGAGCAGGGGGCCAGGGTGAGGGCCGGTTTGCCTGCCTTGACGCTGGCTTGTGCCTGTGGCATAATGCCGCGCATCGGCGTTGAGGGAAACGAGTACGTGTCAGTGGACTTCTCAGAGAGTGTTTGAAAAGGGTCGAGATTCACCGCCGAGGCGCAGAGAACGCTGAGTTTTTCTAAAGACTTCTCTGCGATCTCAGCGTCTCTGCGGTGCAAACTCGATTTTCCCAACAGTCTCTCAGCGAGTTCGGGACCGGTGGGAGCCGAATGAAGCCAGGACGCGGAAAATCCTTCCGGAGCCGCTGACCGAAAGGCATTCGTTAAGACTTCGCACTTTGGCAGAATTGAACCGCGAAGGCGCAAAGGACGCCAAGATGCTCAAAGACCTTGCGCTCGTTTGCTTCGCGCCTTCGTGGTGAGGCTCCCCTGGCAGTCTGGAAGAGCCTGAAATCTCTGTGCTCTCCGCGTCCTCTGCGGTGAATCTGCGCGGGAAGTCTGGATGAAGCCAAGTAGACTCAGCCGGGTTCGTCCCCCGTTATCCCAGACGCGGCTATCCGCTCGCCTGGCGCGTGGGCAGCCGAAGAGTGGCTCGTTGCTGTGCGATACGCTTCGATCGTGCCTCGCACGCAGGAGCAAGAAGGGTGGTACCACGGGAGTTGAGGCTCTCGTCCCTGTGCGGGCGGGGGCTTTTTGTTTTTGGGCTCTACAGGGTCTAGCGGGAAAGACTGCCCGCTACAGATTTCTTGGACGCGGATTACGCAGATTTACGCAGATTTGTGTTCTGATCCGTGTTCATCTGCGTTTATCCGCGTCCCATATTCCCGCCAAAGAAAGGAAGAGCCTGTTTTTGGAGACCCATCCGGTTTTGAGGAGGCGAGATGACTGAGGCACTGTATCACACCGACGCCTACCGCAAAGAGTTCGATGCAAAGGTGACTGTCGTCGAGGGGAATGCCGTCGCGCTCGACCGCACCGCGTTTTACCCGGGCGGCGGCGGCCAGCCGCACGATGTCGGCACGCTGTCGATGGGCGACCGGACGTGGACCGTGACGAAAGTCCGCAAGCAGGGTGACGACGTGTGGCACGAACTGGCCGAAGGCAATCCGCCTCCGGCCGGCTCGACCGTCCACGGCGCGATCGACTGGGAGCGCCGTTACCAGTTGATGCGAACACATACGGCGATGCACATCCTGTGCGGCGTGATCTGGCGCGACTACAGCGCGAGTGTGACCGGCGGCAACATGGAGCCGCTGCGCGGGCGCATGGACTTCGAGTTCGAGACGATGCGCCAGGAACTGGTGCGCGAGATCGAGGCGAAGATCAACGTCGAGGTTGCCGCCGCGCGCCCGGTGAAAGTGGCGATCCTCCCGCGCGAGGCAGCCTTCCAGATACCCGACCTGATCCGCACCAAGATCAACTTGCTGCCGGCAGGCATCACCCAAGTGCGCACGATCGAGATCGAAGGGTTAGACTTGCAGGCCGACGGCGGCACGCACGTCGCGAACACATCCGAGGTCGGGCGCATCCGCGTCGTCGATTACAAGAGCAAGGGCAAGATCAACAAACGCATAGAAGTCGCAATCGAGTAATTCGGAATGTAGAATGAAGAATGTAGAATGCGGAATTAACGAACCAACCAGCCAACTACCCAACCAGCCAACTACCCAACCAACCAACTACCCAACCAGCCAACGAATTCACGGGAGTGCCCATGCCATTCAAGCCCGTACCGACCACCGTCGATTTCCCGGCGCAGGAACGCGAACTCCTGAAGTGGTGGAAAGAGAGCGACGCTTTCAACCAGCTGCGCCGCCGGCGCGCCTCGTCCGAGAAGCGCTATTCGTTTCTCGACGGCCCGATCACGGCGAATAACACGATGGGCGTGCATCACGCCTGGGGCCGCACGTACAAAGACCTGTGGCAGCGCTACTACGCGATGAAAGGCTACAACCAGCGCTGGCAGAACGGCTTCGACTGCCAGGGGCTGTGGATCGAGGTCAACGTCGAGCGCGACCTGGGCTTTAACAACAAGCGCGACATCGAGCGCTACGGCATCGCGCCGTTCGTCATCCTGTGCAAGCAGCGCGTGCTGACTTTCGCCGCCGTGCAGACCGAGCAGTCGATCCGCTTAGGCTACTGGGTGAACTGGGACGATCCCGACCAGCTTCGCTGGCTGCGCGACAAGCTCGGCGAAAACCCGCACGAGGTGATCGAGTACCGAGGCCCCGACGGCGGACTCGAAGGCACGGTCGAGCAGGTCG
>DATBWU010000155.1:0-65175 GCA_036514635.1 Anaerolineae bacterium
AGGATACGTCGTTCTACCAGCAGGTCGGCGGCGTTCCGATCGGCGTGGTGGTGACGGCCTCGGCCTGGGTGCACGCCTGGGTCAGCAGTTGCGATCCGACGCCGAGCATTACACCGGTGCTGTCGCTGCAAGGCCCCACACAATCGGGCTGCCCGAACAATTACTGGCCGATCGAATCCAATCGCATGAGGGTGGGCATCGATCCGTATGGCGGCACGGATCCGCGCGGCTCGACTGTGGTGTGGAATCGGAGTTGGACCGACCCGCAAGGCTGGGGACCCTACGACTACTATTCGTCCACCCTGCCGGTTGTGACGACGGCGCAGGCACACACGGTGACGATCTTCTTGCGCGCCGTGACGACCACGCCGGCCAAGCACGACAACATTTACTTCGACGACGCCAGCCTCACCTACACCTTCCCGATGAGCGCGAGTGTCGTTCAAGACAAGCCGTGGCCGCTGCCGGCTTCGGTGACAATCACCGTGCGCGCGCCGGTATCGTTCACGCAAGTCGCCGCAGCGGCTGCGGGACCGACCGGCTCCGGCCTGGCGCTCCAATTCCTGGGCACGAGCGGCGTCACACCCACATTCGAATCGCGCTGGCGCACGATACCGGCTTCGGGCGGGCGACACGTTTTCACACTCACGACCTTCGAGCTGGCTCAGCCGTTCGCGTATGCGTTCGACGTAGCGGCGCTATCGGTCGATGTCCGGCAGGATCAGGTTCCGCCATCGGGCCATCCCATCACGCTCAGCCTCACCTCGCCAGTTTCGCTCACCGGCCTGGGCGTGGTGATGACCGATCCGCTTGGTTCGGCTCTGCCCATCACCGCGGCCGGCACGAGCGTTCTCGGCCCGGACATTCTGTTCCAGTGGGTCTTCATCCCGAATCAGCCCGGCGCGCACACGCTGCAGGTGAACGCCGGCCAGTTCACGCAGCCACTGGTACAGCAGGTATTCGTGGCGTCTGCGCGCGTGTACCTGCCCATCGTGCTGCGCTGAGGCGACACATGACCTGGACTCCTCCACCCGATTGGACGCGCATCACGACGATCGATTGCCACGCGGCAGGCGAGCCGCTGCGCGTCGTCACCGGCGGCTGGCCGTCGATTCCGGGTGACACGATCCTCGCCAAGCGGCGCTACTGCCGCGAGCATCTCGACCATCTGCGCCGCGCGTTGATCTTCGAGCCGCGCGGTCACGCCGACATGTATGGCTGCATCCTCACCGAGCCGGTGACGCCCGACGGCGACCTGGGTGTGCTGTTCTTGCATAACGAAGGCTACAGTACGATGTGCGGTCACGGCATCATCGGACTGATTACTGTCGTACTGGAAACCGGCCTGCTTCCACCCAAAGACCTCATCCGTCTGGACACACCCGCCGGTCGCGTAACCGCCCGCGCGAGATTCGACGGCAAGCGTGTGCGCAGTGTCGCGTTTGAGAACGTGCCCTCGTTTGCCTACGTGCTGGACGGGGAGGCAGCCGTGCCCGGCATCGGCACGCTGCGCTACGACATCGGTTTCGGTGGCGCGTTCTATGCATACTGCAAAGCCCAGGACCTCGGCGTGCGGGTCGAGCCGGAGGGCTTCCGCAGATTGATCGAGACCGGCATGGCGGTCAAACATGCCGTGATGACCTCGCTCCCCATCACGCATCCGTTCGAAGCCGACTTGAGCTTCCTGTACGGCACGATTATCGACAGCGCGCCACACGGCCCCGGCGCGCACAGTCGCAACGTGTGCATCTTCGCCGAAGGCGAGGTCGATCGCTCGCCGACCGGGACGGGCGTCAGTGGGCGCATCGCGATCGAGTTCGCCCGGGGCAACGTGTCGATCAATCAACCCTTTGTGATCGAGAGTCTGATCGGCACGCGGTTCACGGGTCGGGTGATGCGGACGACGACCTTCGGGCCATTTCAGGCCGTCGTGCCGGAAATCGAAGGGAGCGCCTGGATCACCGGTCGCAACGAGTTCCTGATCGCGCCCGATGATCCGTTGAAAGAAGGGTTCGTCCTGAGATAAACAGAGGTTATCAGCGGATGTGAAGCGGACAAACGGATTGAAACGAATACAGATGGGCGCCATCCGTTTCCATCCGCATATCCGTTCACAAGTCCGTTGACAACCCATCCGTTTCCATCCGCTTGTCCGTTCACAAGTCCGTTGATGACTCTGACTTCTCGCGGTATAATGCCGCCCTTGGAAGGGTGACAATCCTCGTCCGACCCGGCGCTAATCGTCACTACCCCTATCGGTTGGGGTGGTTACACTGTAGCCTGGCCCGCCTCTTGCGGGCCATACCATGTCAACCCAGGATCACTGGTGATTATTCACATCTCACCACGGAGGCACAGAGGCACGGAGCGAAGCCTCTTGAAATCTCCGTGTACTCCGTGTCTCCGTGGTTATATCGACTTGTGTATAATCACCAGAGGATCACACCTGGCACGCAACTCAAACTCGCAAAGGAGTTTCAGCAATGAAGAAGTGGGTCTATTTATTCGAAGAAGGCAGTAAGGATATGCGGGACCTTCTGGGCGGCAAAGGCGCAGGCCTGGCCGAAATGGCGAACGCCAAGCTGCCTGTCCCGCCCGGCTTCACCATCACCACGGAAGCCTGCAACGAGTACTTCCGCGTCGGCAAGACGTTCCCGGAGGGCATGTGGGAACAGGCGCTGGAAGCGCTCAAGACAGTCGAAGCGAAGACCGGCAAGAAGTTCGGCGATCCGGGCAACCCGCTGCTGGTGTCCGTCCGCTCCGGCGCGAAGTTCTCTATGCCGGGCATGATGGACACCGTCCTCAACGTCGGCCTCAATCCCTCCACGCTGGAAGGCATCGCCAGGCTGACCAACAACGAGCGCTTCGCGTGGGACGCTTACCGCCGCCTGATCCAGATGTTCGGCAAGACGGTGAAAGGCATCGAGGGCAAGAAGTTCGAGCACATCCTCGACAAGTACAAAGCGAAGACCACAGGCAAGCAGGACACCGACCTGACCACCGGCATGCTCAAGGATGTGGTCAAGGCATACAAGGCGCTGTACAAGAAAGAACTCGGCGTCGATTTTCCCGACGACGTGCTCGAGCAGTTGCGCCAGGCTATCGAGGCCGTGTTCGATTCGTGGTTCGGCAAGCGCGCGGTCGATTATCGCAACTACAACAAGATTTCGCACGACCTGGGCACGGCGGTCAACGTGCAGACGATGGTCTTCGGCAACATGGGCTTCGATTCGGCGACCGGCGTGGCCTTCACGCGCAATCCCGCCACGGGCGAGAAGGCGTTGTACGGCGAATACCTGGCGAACGCGCAGGGCGAAGACGTGGTCGCCGGCATCCGCACGCCGAAGAAGATCGTCGAACTCAAAGGCGATATGCCCGGCGTGTACCAGCAGTTCCAGGACGTCGCGGTGATGCTGGAGAAGCACTATCGCGAGGTGCAGGACCTGGAATTCACCGTCGAGCGCGGCAAGCTGTACATGCTGCAGACCCGCACCGGTAAGCGCACGGCCAAGGCCGCTATCAAGATCGCAGTCGATCTGGTGCACGAAGGCATCATCACGAAACAAGAAGCGATTCAGCGCATCGAGCCGTTGCAGATCAATCAACTGCTCCTGCCGCGCTTCGACGACAAGGCCAAGAAGGCCGGCGTCTTCCTGGCGAAAGGTCTGAATGCCTCGCCGGGCGCGGCCACCGGCATCGCTGCGTTCGACGCCGACACCGCCGAAGAGTGGGGCAAGAACGGAAAAGCCGTCATCCTCGTCCGGCCTGAGACCAACCCCGACGACGTTCACGGTATGCTCGTCGCGCGGGGCATCCTCACCCAGCGCGGCGGCGCGACTTCGCACGCGGCCGTCGTGGCGCGCGGTCTGGGCAAGCCGTGCGTCGCCGGCTGTGAAGCGATCCGCGTCAACGACGAGAAGAAAGTGTTCAGCGTCGATGGCAAGGCCGTCAAGGAAGGCGATTACATTTCGATCGACGGCACGACCGGTGAAGTGTTCGCCGGGCAAATCGCGACCATCGCGCCCGACTTGAGCCAAGAGAAGGAACTGGTCGAGCTTTTGGGTTGGGCTGACGAGATTCGTCGCCTGGGCGTGTGGGCGAACGCCGACTATCCGAAGGACGCGATCAAGGCGCGCGAGTTCGGCGCGGAGGGCATCGGCCTGTGCCGCACCGAGCACATGTTCTTCGAGCAGGAGCGCCTGCCGTACGTGCAGCAGATGATCCTGAATGCCAGCGAGGCGCAGGCGAAGCTCGACGCGCTGAAGCGTGCCGAGGACGAATTCGCCAAGCGGCCCGATAGCAAGGACACCAAGGCCGCCGCAGCAGCGGCGAAGAAGGCAGTGAAGGAATCGCCCGCGGTCAAAGCGTATCAGGGCGCGCTGAAGAAGCTGCTGCCCTTCCAGCGCAAGGACTTCGAAGGCATCTTCCGGGCGATGGATGGCCTGCCCGTCATCATCCGCCTGATCGATCCGCCCCTGCACGAATTCCTCCCCTCGCACGACGATCTGCTGGTGGAAGTGACCGAGATGCGCGTGCAGGGTAAGAAGGGCAAGAAGTTGCGCGAAGCGGAGACGATGCTGGCAGCGGTCGAGTCGATGCGCGAGATGAACCCGATGCTCGGCCTGCGCGGCATTCGCCTGGGCATCACCTACCCGGACATCACCAAGATGCAGGTGCGCGCGATCTTCGAGGCGGCGTGCAACATGGCCGCCAAGGGTGTGAAGGTCAAGCCCGAAGTGATGATCCCGCTCACCGGTCACGTCAACGAGCTGGCGGTCTCGCAGACCGCGCTCGAAGAGGTTGCCAAGCAGGTGATGGCCGAGAAGGGCATGGAGATCGAGTACAAGTTCGGCACGATGATCGAAGTGCCGCGCGCTGCGCTCACCGCCGGCGACATCGCCAAGTACGCGCAGTTCTTCTCCTTCGGCACCAACGACCTGACCCAGACCACCTTCGGCTACTCGCGCGACGACGCAGAAGGCAAGTTCCTGCTGCGCTACGTCGAAGAGAAGGTGCTGCCGAGCAACCCGTTCCAGGAAATGGACCGTGACGGCGTGGGCAAGCTGGTCAAGATGGCCGTCGAAGCCGGGCGCGCGACGCGGCCCGATCTCGAAGTCGGCATCTGCGGCGAGCACGGCGGCGATCCGTCGTCGATCGAGTTCTGCCACATGGTCGGCCTGAACTACGTCTCGTGTTCACCGTTCCGCGTGCCGGTCGCGCGGCTGGCAGCGGCGCAGGCTGCTCTCGGCGCAGTCGTGCGTGACAAGTGAGGCAACGAATAAGCATCGAATAAACGGATAAGCGGATGCGCATCCGCTTATCCGTTTTTCATCCGCTTCCCATCCGTTGCCATCCGTTTGTCCGTTTCCCATCCGTTGATGGCCCATCCGTTGCCATCCGTTTGTCCGTTTCCCATCCGCTGACAACCCATCCGTTGACAACCCCCTCATTCTTGATTCAGGGTATACTTCTATCATAGTGAATTCCGCATTCACCATTCCGCATTCTTCATTCCCATGAGCGTCATCGACGACATCAAAGACCGCATCGACATCGTCGACGTCGTCGGCGAGACGGTGAAACTGAAAAAGAGCGGGCGCACCTTCACCGGCTTCTGCCCGTTCCACTCCAACACGCGCACGCCGTCGTTCGTCGTGTGGCCGGAGAGTGGCACGTGGAAGTGCTTCGGCGCGTGCAACACCGGCGGCGACGTGTTCACCTTCGTCATGAAGCGCGACGGGCTGGAGTTCCGCGAGGCGCTGGAAATGCTCGCCGCGCGCACGGGCGTCGAGCTGCCGCGCCACGCAGCGCCGCAAGAAGCCGCCGACAAAAGCGATCGGCTGCGCGAGGCGGTGGCCGCCGCCGCGCAGTGGTTCAACTATCTGTTGACGCACCATCCGCAGGCGCACATCGCACGTGCTCACCTGGCGAAGCGCGGCGTTTCCGACGCGACGATCGAGACGTTCCAACTCGGCTACGCGCTCGACGACTGGCACGCGCTGCAAAACTACCTGGCCAACAAAGGCTACACGGTCGACGAAATGAGCGATGCCGGACTCCTCGTTCGCCGCGACGACGGCAACGTGTTCGATCGGTTCCGCAACCGGCTGATGATCCCGATTCACGACTGGAAGGGCCGCGCCATCGGCTTCGGCGCACGCGCGCTGAAAGAAGGCGACGAGCCGAAATATCTCAACTCGCCGCAGACCGACCTGTTCGACAAGAGCAAGACGTTGTACGGCCTGCACTTCGCCAAGAACGCGATCCGCGAATCGGGCCGGGCGGTGATCGTCGAAGGCTACATGGACGTCATCGGCGCGCACCAGGCGGGCTTCGCCAACGTCGTCGCCTCGCTCGGCACGGCGCTGACCGAGATGCAATTCAAGCAGTTGCAGAAACTCGCTAAGCGCTTCGTCCTCGCGCTCGACGCGGACACGGCCGGCGTCAATGCCATGCTGCGCGGGCTGGATGTGGCGCGCGAAAGCCTCGACCGCGAGATGCAGCCGCTGTTCAACCCGCGCGGGCTGATCGGCTTCGAGGGCAAGCTGCAAGTCGATATTCGCGTGCTGACGCTGCCCGAAAATGTTGACCCCGACGACCTGATCCGCAGCGAGCCGCAGAAGTGGGTCGAGTTGATTGACGCGGCGAAGCCGGTTGTGCAGTACGTCATCGATACGCTGTCGGCGGGGCGCAACCTGAACGATCCAAAGGAAAAAGCGGCGCTGTCGCGCGAGGTGATCCCGTTCGTCCGCGACGTGTCCGATCCGGTCGAGCGAGCCGCGTATGCGCAGCGATTAGCACGGCTGCTCAAAGTCGACGAGCGTGCAGTGATGGATCAACTCGGCGGCGTGGCAGTGACCTCGAAGCGCGCGCGATCGGCGCCCGCGCCCGAACCACCCGCGCTCACGCGCCCCGTAACCGATCGCGAGCGCTACTGCCTGATCGAACTCTTGCGCGCGCCGTCGCTCAAAGAGACATTGCAGGCGATCGATGATACGCTGGCGCGCGCCGACCTGTCGCCGTTCAGCGCCGACGATTTCGAGAGCATCGCGCATCGCGAGGTGTTCCTGGCAATCCAGGCGGCATTGGAAGACAGCGAACACCCCACTCGCGACGACGTGCTGGAGCGGCTCGACTCTTCGCTGCAAGCCGATGTGCCGGTCTGGATCGAATCGACTCCGTCGAGACCGCCGCTCGATCGGGATGTCGATGCGACGCGCGGCGTCGTCGATGCGGCGCTTCTGTTGCGCGAGCGCAATCTCAAGACGCAAGGCGCGCAGATCGAAGACCTGATCCGCAGCGCCTCGGAAGAGAACGACGCCGAGAGCATTCGCGAGCTGGGCCAATCGAAACGCGCCTTATCGGATCAACTGCTGCGCCTGTCGCGCATCCGCTACGCGCCGGAGTGGGTGCGCCAGATGCACGGCAGCACGCCGTATTAGCGCCGTGACTCCACTTGCCACAATTGCGCGACCCGCGTAGAATATGCGCCCGTATCCTGACAACTGTCGATTCAGTCGTGACTCCATGAGCAAGCCGCCGAAGCCCGTCTCTAAAACTCCCGAACTGAATAGCGACGACGATCTGGCGCTCGACGAGATCGAACCCATCGAAGTCGAGCCGGTGATCGACGACGGCGTACTCGAGATTGAAGAAGACGAGCCGTTTGGCGTCGACGAGCCGGACGAAGCCGAGCTCGAAGAGATCGAGATCGAGGACGAGGAAGAAGAGGACGAGTCGCTCGAGTGGAGCGCCGAGCTGGCCGACGATCCGGTGCGCATGTATCTCAAAGAGATCGGCCAGGTGCGCCTGCTCGACACCGATCAAGAGGTGTGGCTCGCCACGCAGATGAGCGCCGTCGAGCATCTACAGCAACTCGAAGGCCGCGCGCGCGAAGCACTCCATCACCAGCCCTCGCGGGCAGACGTGATGCGCTCGATCTACGCGAATCTTCAGAGCAGCTGGAAGGCGCTGGAGAAAGCCTGCCGCAAGTCGCATGTCAAGAAGCCGAGCCTCGCCGCGCTGGTCGTCGAAGCACGCGCGCTGCGCATCGGGCCGGCGATCGAGTCGCCCTCCACCCTGCGGCCCTACATCGGCAACGGGCGCTTCGAGCGCGCCGCCGGCTGGAACGAATTGACCGGCATGTTGTTCGACGTGTACGCACTGCTGTACCTGATCCCGGTCGAGACGCTGGACTGGATGCTGGAGCGGCTCAAGAAGTCAAAAAGCCTGCCCGACCTGCGCGCTTTCCTCAAGGCGCTGCCCGACGAGCGCCACATCAACAACTCGTTCCAGGTGATCGCTCAACAATCGGCGCTGGCGAAACAGAACCTGATCCGCGCCAACCTGCGCCTGGTCGTCAGCGTCGCCAAGCGTTACATCGGGCGCGGCATCTCGTTCCTCGATCTGATCCAGGAAGGCAACATCGGCCTGCTGCGCGCGGTCGAGAAGTTCGATCACACGCGCGGCTACAAATTTAGCACCTATGCCACGTGGTGGATTCGCCAGGCGATCAGCCGCGCCATCGCCGATCAGGCGCGCACCATCCGCATCCCCGTCCACATGGTCGAGACGATCAACCGCCTGCTGAGGGCGCAGCGCGAGTTGATGCAGGAATTGGGGCGCGAGCCGACTGCCGAAGAGATCGCGGTCGAGCTCAGCCTGCTCGAACCCGACGAGACTAATGCGATCCAGGCCGCGTGGGCCACCAACCAGCCGCTCGACCCGGCGCTCGATCGGAAACTGCGCCGCGCCGCCGCCAAAGTCCGCCGCATCGTCCGTATCAGCCAGGAGCCGATGTCGCTGGAGATGCCGGTGGGGCAAGAAGAGTCGAGCATGTTGAGCGACTTCATCGAGGACGAGACCGTCGTCGGCCCGGTGGACGCCGCCTCGAACCAACTCCTCAAAGAGCAGGTGCAATCCAGCCTCGATGCGCTGTCGGAGCGCGAGCGCGAGGTGCTGGAGATGCGTTTCGGCCTGCGCGACGGGCAGGCGCACACGCTGGAAGAAGTGGGCCAGTTCTTTGGCGTCACGCGCGAGCGCATCCGCCAGATCGAAGCCAAAGCCCTGCGCAAGCTGCGCCACCCCTATCGCAGCCGCAAGCTCCGCGATTATCTGACGTAACTTCATAGCGCGGCCTCCTGCCGCAACCAAATCGCGTGGACGCTGATTCACGCGGATGAACGCGGATCGAAACAGAATCAGCGTGAATCCGCGTTTATCTGCGTCCACGAATCTTCGCGGTCGTGATAGATTCTCAAGGGTAATACTATAGCGCACTATCCTTGACGTGCCTCGTGCGCGTGGTATAATCGCGCCCGTATTCGGTCCTGAGTAGCTCAATCGGCAGAGCAATCGGCTGTTAACCGATGGGTTCTGGGTTCGAGTCCCAGCTCAGGAGCCTGATGACGGGGAAGCAATCGCTTCCCCGTTTGCGTCCCCCTGGCCGCGCGAGCGGCTCAGGCGAACTTGCAGGTAAAATGCGCTCCATGAAACGACTGATACTCCTCACCACTCTGCTAATCTTCGTCACTGCGTGCAGTGCGCCGACGCCCACGCTGCCTCCAACCGATCTGCCACGCCCAACACAGACACCACAGCCAATCGACACGCCAACTGTCCAACCAACGAATACCCCCGCTCCAACAACTCCAGCTCCAACTCCAACTCCATCTCCCACGCCCGATGTGTTCGCGCCGTTCACCATCGAGCATCTGCGCGAGCGCGTCTACGACACCGGCCCGATCGAGATCGTCGAGACACTGGAATCGAATAGCGCCTTCACGCGATACGCCGTCGCCTATCCCAGTGACGGCTTGCGCGTGACGGCGATGATGGACGTGCCCAACGGCCCGGCGGATCAGCGCTATCCGGTGATCATCCTCAATCACGGCTACGTCGATCCGGATCAGTTTCCAACCGGCAGTTACATTCGGGCCGAAGCCGACTACCTGGCGAGTCGGGGGTATCTCACGCTCAATCCCGATTACCGCGGTCACGCCGGATCGGAAGGCGATTCCGAAGACGCCGGCCCGAACGTGCGCGGCGAGAACACCTTCCGCGTGGGTTACGCCATCGACGTGCTGAACCTGCTGCGCGCGGTGCCATCGCTGGCGCAAGCCGACCCGGAGCGTATTGGCCTGTGGGGCCATTCGATGGGCGGCGGCATCACGCTGAAAGTGCTCACCGTCGATCGCAGCGCGATGATCAAGGCCGCCGTGCTGTACGGCGCGATGAGCGGCGACGAGACGGCCAACCTGCGCCACATCGATCGCCTGTGGCGACCCGGCCTGTACGATCAGGTCACGGCGGTCTTCGGCACGCCCGACGATCGGCCGGACAATTACGCGCGCATCTCGCCGATTCACTTCCTGGATGACACCGCCGCGCCGGTCGAAATTCATCACGGCTCGCTGGACGATCAGGTCCCGGTCGAGTGGTCGCGTGACCTGAATCAGCGACTCGCGGATGCGGGCAAGACCGTCACCTACTTCGAGTACAACGGCTCAGGTCACTCGTTCCACGGCGAGGCGTGGGCCACATTCATGCAGCGCGTCGCCGCTTTCTTCGACCAATACGTGAAGGGCGTCAACGAGTAGGCGACGAATCGACCAACCAACTAACGAGCCAACTAACCCTCGAACCGCGAATGAACAACGAACCGGCCGTCGCTTCCCTGCCCCTCGACGACATTCCACTCTCTGAATCGCTGCCCCGAGTGCGCAAAGGCGCTTTCCGCGCGTTGAGCCATCGTAACTACCGGCTGTTCTTCTTCGGCCAGATGATCTCGGTCGTCGGCACGTGGATGCAGACGACGGCGCTGCAACTGCTCGTCGTCCGGCTGTACCGCGACGATCCGGTGCAGGCGGCCTTCTGGTTGAGCGCCGTCGGCTTCGTTCCCTTGATCCCGTTGCTCCCGTTCGCGTTGATCGGCGGATCGATTGTGGATCGATTTCCGCGCCGGACGATCGTCGTTGTCACTCAGGCGACGATGATGATCATGGCTTTCATCCTGTTCGCGCTCACCTCCGCCAACGTCGTCACGATCGGGCACGTGCTGGGGTTGCTGGTGATTTCCGGCATCGCCAGCGCGATCGACGTTCCGGCGCGACAAACGCTCGTCATCGAGATGGTCGATAGCGACAAAGACGATCTGGCCGGCGCGATCGCGCTCAACTCGTCGATCTTCAACCTGGGGCGCGCCATCGGCCCGGCGCTGGCCGGCGTGATCGTCGCCGCCGTCGGCGAGGCCGACGCCTTTCTGCTGAACGGCCTGTCGTTTATCGCCGTGCTGATCGGCCTGCTGTTGATGCGTCTACCGCCCGGGCCAATCGAGAAGACGCGCTCCAAACTGGGCAAACACTTGCAGGATGGCTTCCGCTACATGCTCGGCGAGAAAACTCTCCGGGTGTTGTTGTCGATGATCGCGGCGACCGCATTCCTGGCGATGCCGTTCACGCAGTGGCTGCCGCTGTTCGCCCAATACACATTGGCCGATAGCGCCGCGCCGCTGACAGGCTTCGTGTGCAGCCGCATTCAGTGCCTGACGCCGGAAGCCCTGACGCTGGGCCTGCTCAATGCGTGCTTCGGGTTTGGCGCGTTGATCGGCGCGCTGCTGGTCGCCTCGCGCAGCGCCGGGCAGGGCCGAGGGCGGATGCTGGCGATTGGCAACATCGGCTTCCCGCTGCTACTGCTGATCTTCGCAGTGTCACAATCGCTTCTCTGGTCGCTGCTATTGCTGTTCCTGGTCGGCATCGCCTGGGTGATGCAGACCTCGCTCACCAACACGCTGCTGCAATTGAACACGCCCGACGACCTGCGGGGGCGTGTGATGAGCATGTATTCGATGTTGTTTCAGGGGATGTGGCGCGTCGGCATCGTGGGGCAAGGCTTGATCGCGGCGGCGATTAGCGCGCCCTTCGCGATCGGGCTGGGTGCGGTGCTGGCGCTGGGCTACGGCATCTTCGCCGCCGTGCGCTGGCCGAGGGTTCGGAAACTAGCTTGAACGACGAAGGACGAACGACCAGGGGCAAAAGTCTTGGTGTTCCGTCATTCGTCATCCGTCCTTCCTCATTCTACATTCTGCATTTCTCATTCCGCCTTTACCCTGTCGCACAGCTCGCGATAACCGTCTTCGCCTAAAATCAGAATCGCTTCCTCGCGATAAACTTCATATAATGGTCGGGCCTGCGCGGCAGGCCGCTGGCATCCGCCACCCGGAAAATCAAGCGGAGTCTCATCATCCACCGTCATCGCGTCGTGCTCGTGATACAGCGGATAGATCGCGCAGAAATACGGCTTGAGTCCGGGCCAGCCCAGGCGGTGCGCCTCTGATGCGACTTGTAGCGCGCACTTACGATCGGGGCGCAAGAACACGCAGCACGTCTGGCCGGGCCGCGCCGGATCGTCGACGGTCGTCGTGCCTTGCTCGTAACCCAGCGGCCAGTTCTCGTCAGGCTCGCCGGGCGAGAACCACTGTGATTCGTCGCGCCGCTCCGGCGGCAGAACCGGCTTGACGATCTCCGCCGACTCCAGAATGCGCGCAACGTGTTTCGACTCGACCCACACGCCACCGCTGCAGCACGCCGCCTGGCATTCCTTCAGCGCACAGCGCTCGATCGGCATCGGGCGCAGCACTTTCGGATCGATGCGGATTCCCCCGATGATCAGCGATTCGTCAGTCTCCATGTACTCCCCCCGCGTTTGGATCCACCTGTAAAGGCATCAAGGCAACGGATAACTTATCCAAATCGACCGGTCACGTAATCTTCGGTACGCTTGTCGGTGGGATTGGTGAATAACTGGCGGCCCTGCCCTTCTTCGATCAGGCGGCCTTGCAGGAAGAAGGCGGCCTGATCGGCCACCCGCGCCGCCTGCTGAATGTTGTGCGGCACGATGACGACGGTGTACACTCGCTTCAACTGCTGTAACGTCTCCTCGATCTTCACCGTCGAGATCGGATCGAGGCCGGACATCGGCTCATCGAGCAGGATCACTTCCGGTTCCAACGCCAGCACACGCGCCAGGCATAAGCGCTGCTGTTGGCCGCCGGAGATCGCGAAGCCCGATTCGTCCAGGCGATCCTTCACCTCGTCCCACAACGCCGCCGCGCGCAGGCTGCGCTCGACGATGTTACCCAGCCGAACCCGATCGCGCACGCCCGCCAGGCGCGGCCCGTACTCGATGTTAGCGCGGATCGACATCGGCAGCGGCATCGGTTGGGCGAAGACGATGCCCACGCGACGGCGCAGCTCGGTCACGTTGACGCCGGGCGCGTAGATGTCTTGCCCATCGAGCAGCACGCGGCCGGTCATGGTGCAGCCTTCGACCAGATCGTTCAGCCGATTCAGAATGCGCAGCAGCGTCGATTTGCCGCCGCCTGCCGGGCCAAACAGCGCCGTAATCTCGTTGGCATAGATCGTCAAACTGACGCCGTTTAAGCCCTCCGTGCCGTCGTCGTAATTGAAACTCAGGTTTTCGATTACGATCTTTGGATCGCGCGTCATGAGCGGTATAGCCACAGAGCCACAGAGACACGGAGAAAACTCTGTGTTCTTTGTGTCTCTGTAGCAAGCCTTACCATTGTCGCTTGCGGCGATAATAACTACGCAAAATGGCTGCCGCCAGGTTCATCGTCAACACGAACACCAGCAGCACCAACGCGGTGCCGAACTGGATGCGAGTCGGCATGGCCGGAACCTGCGTGCTGATCACAAACAGGTGATAAGGCAATGCCATGGTCTTGTCAAAAATGCTGGTCGGCAGTTGCGGCAGAAAGAACGCCGCTGCTGTGAAAAGAATCGGCGCAGTCTCACCCGCCGCACGCTCCAATCCCAGAATGATACCGGTCAGAATACCCGGCAGCGCTTGCGGCAGGACGACCTTGCGAATCGTTTGCCATTGGGTTCCGCCCAGACTGGTGCTGACCGTCCGAAAACTCTGCGGCACGGACCGAAGCGCCTCTTCCGATGTGCTGATGATCACGGGCAGCGTCATGATCGACAACGTGAGCGATCCGGCCAGGATCGACGACCCGAATTGCAGCGCCAGCACGAACAATCCCAGCCCGAACAGGCCATACACCACCGACGGGATCCCGGCCAGATTGACGATCGCCAACCGGACGAGTCGGGTGAAGGTGTTGTCGCGGGCATACTCGCTCAGGTAAATTGCGATCGCCACGCCGAGCGGGACAGAGAAGACGGCCGTGCCGATCGTCAACCAGAACGTGCCGACGATGGCCGGCCAGATACCGCCTGCGCGCATGCCCTCGCGCGGCGCGGTCGTCAGAAACTCCGCCGAGATCGCCGGCAGGCCCTCGACCACGATCGCGCCGACGACGAGGATGATCGGCAACACCACCACGATCGTCACGATCGTCAGCAGGGTGAGGCCCAGGCGTTGTACCAGCAAACGGGGCATGGATAAACCATGGATGGCACGGATGGCACGGATATTGTTATTTACAACACACGCCGTTTGAACTCCAGATGGCCTGTGCCAAAGTTGAGCACAAGCCCAACACGAAGTCCAGTGACCTTCAGGTAATTGATAATCTGCGCCTCTTCAATCTCAGTCAGGCATTTGATCGCTTTCGTATCCACAATCACCTTACTGTCGACGACAAAGTCCGGGCGATACACTCCGGCTGATATGGTCTTGTAGGGCACAGAGAAAGTCTTTTGACGCTCAAAGGGTATAGCACGCAATCCAAACTCGTGGGCAAGGGCTTCCTCATACACTGCTTCTAGAAAACCAGGCCCGAGAATGGTATGTACCTCCATCGCCGCACCGATGATCTTGCCTGTCAAGTCCGCATATAGCAGTTTCTGTTCGGTCATCGTTACAGCTCCTGATTAACCACGGATGACACGGATGACACTGATAGCTCACACAATCCGTGTAATCTGTGTCATCCGTGGTTAAGACAATAACCTTGCCGAGCGGCGCGTCTGCTGGAAGATCGCCACGGACGCGACGAGGTTGACGACGAACGTAATGACGAACAAGACAATGCCGATGGCGAACAGCACGTGAAAGTGCGTGCTGCCCTGAGCCACTTCGCCCATCTCGGCGGCGATCGTCGCCGTCATCGTGCGCACGGACAGGAAGAATGCGTCGAGCGAGAGCGGCATGCGCGCCGCGTTGCCGGTGACCATCATCACGGCCATCGTCTCGCCGATGGCCCGGCCAATGCCCAGCATCATCGCCGTCAGGATGCCCGACCGCGCCGCCTTGACTGTGACCATCCAGATCGTCTGCCACTTGGTCGCGCCCAACGCCAGCGCCGCGTCGCGATAACTCTTCGGCACCGCGTCCAGCGCATCTTCCGCCACGCTGATAATCGTCGGCAGTGCCATGTAGGCCAGCACGAGCGATCCGGTGAACGCCGTCAGGCCGGTCGGCGCGCCGAACGTCTCGCGCACCAGCGGCGACAACACTAACATGCCGATGAAGCCCAAGACGACCGATGGGATTCCGGCCAGCACTTCGATCGCCGGCTTCAGCACCTCACGCAGCCAGCGCGGCGCAACCTCGGCGATGAAAACCGCCGTCAGCAAGCCGGCCGGCAGCGCAATGACCGCCGCACCGAGCGTGACGACGAGGGAGCCGAGAATCAGCGGGAGCAGCCCGAAATGCTGCTCGATGGGATACCAGCGCGTTGCGGCGAGATCGGCCAGCGGCACTTCGACAAACGCCGGCACACCCTCGCGCAGCAGAAACGCGAAGATGAGCACGACAAAACCGATCGCCATCCAGCCGCTGGCACGGATGATGCGCTCGGCGAGAAACTCGGTAAATGACCTGCGCTTCGTGATGACCATTACCAGATTACTTCAGCGGGACGAAACCCAATTCAGCCACAATCGCCTGCCCGTCCGGGCCGAGAATCCAATCGATGTACTCCTTGATCGCGCCTGCCGGCTCGCCGCGCGTGTACATGTATAGCGGGCGTGCGATCGGATACGAGCCATCATTCACCGACTCGATACCGGGCAGCACAAAGGGCTTGCCCGGTGTGGCGGCTACGGCGATCGTCTTCACGTCGGGCGTGACATAGCCCAGGCCATCATACCCGATCGCGTTGACGTTCTGGCGAATCTCGGCGGTGATTCCCTCACTCGACGGCAAGAGCAGCGTATCGGGCGAGAAGAGCGTCTTGTTCTCCTTCTGGCCCAGTCGAACGACCTGCTCCAGGAAGAAGACATGCGTGCCCGAGTTGGTCTCACGTGACAACAGGACGATCGGGCGGTCTTCGCCGCCGAGGTCTTTCCAGTTGGTGATCTTGCCGCTGAAAATGTCGGAGATCTGCTGAAGGGTGAGCGCGTCGACCGGATTCGCGGGGTGGACGATGACGGCGATCGCGTCGCGTGCGATTTCGATCTCGTAGGGTTGGGCGCCGCTGGCTTCTTGCCGCTCTTCGGGCTTGATGGCCCGGCTGGCATTCGCGATGTCGGCGGTTCCGTTGATCAGCGATGCGATGCCGGTTCCCGATCCGCCGCCGGTCACGGCGATGCGCACATCGGGATGTTGCTGTTGATACGCTTCGGCCCAGGCCAGTGCCAGATTCACGATGGTGTCCGAGCCGATGTTCTCGATTGTCGTCACACCGGAAAGGCTCGACTGTGCCCTGGCACATCCAGCGCATCCGGTGATCACCAGCAGGCCCAGCAGGAGGAATCGAAGGGGCAGCACACGCATTGCGCGCGATTATAACATGCCGGGCGGCCTTCACAAAGTGCTTGTGAGTTGCCCGGCTTCACGTTACAATGACCCTATGAACAAGATCGAGGTCGAGCATCTGAACTTCTACTACAATGGGAAACAGGCTCTCATCGATGTCAACCTGAACATCCCCGACCGCCACATCACCGCGCTCATCGGCCCTAGCGGCTGTGGCAAATCGACCTTCTTGCGCTGCCTGAACCGCATGAACGACACGATTCCCGGCGCGTGCGCCGAAGGCACCATCCGGCTGGATAGCGTCGACGTGCTATCGCCGGCGCAAGACGTGGTCGATCTGCGGCGGCGCGTGGGCATGGTTTTCCAGAAGCCCAACCCGTTCCCGCAATCGATCTACGATAACGTCGCGTTCGGGCCGCGTGCGCTGAAGATGAAGAACAGCATGCTGGACGACGTGGTCGAACAGTCCTTGCGCGGCGCAGCGCTGTGGGACGAAGTGAAGGATAAGCTCAAGCATTCCGCACTGGAACTGTCGCTGGGCGAGCAGCAGCGCTTGTGCATCGCTCGCGTGCTGGCCGTCCAGCCCGAAGTGATCTTGATGGACGAGCCGTGCTCGGCGCTCGACCCCATCGCCACGCTCAAAATCGAAGACTTGATGCAACAGTTGAAACAGAAGTACGCCATCGTCATCGTCACCCACAACATGCAACAAGCCGCCCGCGCCAGCGATTCCGCCGGCTTCTTCTGGCTGGGCGAGCTGGTCGAGCATGGGCCGACCGAGAAGTTGTTCACCCGCCCGGAGAACCAGAGGACCGAAGATTACATCACGGGACGATTTGGATAAGAGGCGTCGATTCGCAAAATACGATATAATCTGAGTGCCGCCGACCCTTATGGGCAGCGAGCTACTAACTAACCAACTAACCAACTAACCAACTAACCAACTAATAAACCAGCCCACTCGTTTTGCCGCTTGGATCGCACGCCGACCGAGACGGAGACCATGCAGAATTACACCGCTCGCCTGCGCCTGCCTGCGATCCTCGCAGCGGGCGCTTTTCGTTTCTACATTCGACATTCTGCATTCTACATTCGTCCGACCTGCTATCAGCCAGACTGAAGGAGAGTCAAAATGGAACGCAAGAAAGTCAGCATCCCCTACCTGCACGGCAAGAAAGCGCGCGGCGAGCCGATCAGCATGGTCACCGCGTACGACTACCCCGGCGCGCTGACGGCAGACGCCGCCGGCATCGACATGATCCTCGTCGGCGATTCGTTGGGCATGGTCGTCCTCGGCTACGAGTCCACCGTCCCGGTTACGATGGACGAGATGATCATCCATGCCGCTGCTGTCAAGCGTGGCGCGAAAGCAACGTTCATCGTCGGCGACATGCCGTTCCTGTCCTATCAGGCCGACGTGAAAGAAGCCATTCACAACGCGGGCCGCTTCATGAAAGAAGGCGGCAGCGACGCGGTCAAGCTCGAGGGCGGCGCAGAAATGGCGGACACGCTCAAGGCCATCGTCGACGCGGGCATCCCGGTGATGGGCCACATCGGCCTGACACCACAGTCGGCCTCCAAGTTGGGCGGCTACCGCGTGCAGGGCAAGACCGCGCGCGCCGCGCTGAAACTGCTCGACGACGCGTTCGCTTTAGAGCAGGCCGGCGCGTTCAGCCTCGTCCTGGAGACGGTGCCGGATCGCGTGTCGGAGTTAGTGAGCAAGCGATTGAGCATCCCGACGATCGGCATCGGCGCGGGCGCCGGCTGCGACGGGCAGGTGCTGGTGTTCCACGACCTGCTCGGCTACTTCGATCGTTTTTCACCGCGTCACAACAAGCGCTACACCAACTTGCGCGAGATCATCGTCAACGCGCTGAGCGAGTATCGCCGCGAGGTTGAAACGCGCGCGTTCCCGACTGCCGAAAACTCATTTGCCATCGACGACGCGGAATTCCAGTCGTTGCTGCAAGCGTTAGGCGAGGTGCACCCTGAGGTAATGCCGGGTTAGAGGCTCTCCGAAAGCTCACCACCACGCCCCCGCCCAGCGCGCCCCCGCTGCTTCGCAGCGGACAGGGCGTGTCCGACGCTTCGCGTCGGGGGCGCGCCAGGCGAGACTCCACCCCCTGAAGGGGGCAAGCGACACAAAGGAACACAAAGAAAACTTGGAGAGGCTTGGTGCCCCGGTGTCTTGGTGGTTACCACAGCGACCTTTTCGGACAGGCTTTTAGAAATGTGGAGGAGGCGATGAACATCTCGATCATTGGCACGGGGGCGATGGCGTCACTATTCGGCGCGCGGCTATCGCGCGTGGCGAACGTGACGCTGATGGGCATGTGGACCGCAGCGGTGCAGGCGATCCGCCACGACGGCATCCGCATGGAGGGCGAAGGGACATTCCGTGTTCACGGCGCGAGCGATCCCGACGATGCCCCGCCCGCCGATCTGGCTATCGTCTTGGTCAAGACGTATCAGACCGAGCGCGCCGCGCAGTGGGCCGCGCGCACGCTGAAACCCGGCGGCCTGGCGCTGACGCTGCAAAACGGGCTGGGCAACATCGAAGTGCTAGGCGCGCACGTCGGCATCGACCGCGCACTGCTCGGCGTGACCACGCAGGGCGCGACGCTGATCGGCCCGGGGCACGTTCGATCGGGCGGGCACGGCACGACGCACCTGGGCTTCTTGCCAGTCGAGCGTGCCGCGCCGCACAACGGCTCGGCGGAAAGCCTGGCGCACGAGGCGACGGCTCTGTTCAACGCCGCCGGGCTGACGAGTTTCGTCAGCGACAATATGCAGGCGCTGGCGTGGGGCAAGGTGATCGTTAACGCGGCGATCAACCCGCTCACCGCGATCCTGCGCGTGCCG
Source organism: Anaerolineae bacterium (assembly GCA_036514635.1). Taxonomy (GTDB): domain Bacteria; phylum Chloroflexota; class Anaerolineae; order Fen-1058; family Fen-1058; genus DASSFZ01. The sequence continues at coordinate 19,546 of DATBWU010000155.1, forward strand.
AACGGCGCACTGGTCGAATCGGCGGACACGCTGGAACTGATGCGCCAGGCCTCCGCCGAAGCCGCATCGGTGGCAAAAGCACACGGCATCGCGCTGCCTTACCCCGATCCATTCGAGCACGTGAAGCAAGTCGCGCAGGCGACCGCGTCGAACCACTCGTCGATGCTGCAAGACGTGCTCAACCACCGACCGACCGAGATCGATGCGATCAATGGTAAAATCGTCGAGTGTGGCCGGGCGGTCAACGTGCCGACGCCAATCAACGCGACACTCACAATGCTCGTTCGCGCCCTGGAAAAGGACTCGGCCGCAGAGAACGCAAAGAACGCGGAGAAGGAATTGAGTCGGATTCTGGATGGAAGGATGTAGGCCCGTGCCGGCCCTCAAAGACTATCCACGAATCGGCACGAATATGCGCGAATCTATTCGTGTCGATTCGTGAAGATTCGTGGATCACTTCTCAGCGTGACCAGGAGACAACACAGTGCGTCTATCTCATCACTTCGGCTCGACGCTGCGCGAAGCCCCTGCCGGCGTTGAAGCCATCAGCCACCAACTGCTGCTACGCGCAGGCTTCATTCGCCAACTGGGGCAAGGTCTTTTTTCGTACCTGCCGCTCGCCAAGCGCTCGCTCACCAAAATCGAGAACATCCTGCGCGAAGAGATGAACGCGATCGGCGGGCAGGAGCTGACCATGCCGGTCGTGCATCCCGCGGAGGTGTGGCAGGCCACCGGGCGCTGGTACTCGGTCGGCCCGGAGATGGCCCGCTTCAAAGATCGCAAGGATCGCGATATGGTGCTGGCGATGACGCACGAGGAAGTCGTCGCCGACCTGTGCAAGACCGAGATCAAGTCGTACCGGCAACTGCCGCAACTGGTGTATCACATCCAGACCAAGTTTCGCGACGACCCGCGCCCGCGCGCCGGGCTGATCCGCGTGCGCGAGTTCACGATGAAGGACTCGTACAGCCTCGACCTGGACGAGGCCGGGCTGGACGAGCAGTATCGCGCGCACTATCAGGCTTACTTCAACATCTTCAATCGCTGCGGCGTGCCGGCCATCGCCGTCGGCTCCGACGTGGGCATGATGGGCGGCAGCCTGGCGCACGAATACATGTACCTCGCGCCGATCGGCGAGGACACGCTGGTGCTGTGTCGAGAGTGCGGTTACGCCGCCAACCGGCAGGTCGCGCGTTTCGCCAAGCCGCCCGCTCCACCCGAAGACCTCAAGCCGACTGCGAAAGTCGCTACGCCGGACGCCAAGACCATCGACGCACTGGCGGTGTTTCTAAATGTGCCGAAGAGCAAAACGGCCAAGGCCCTGCTGATGATCGCCGGGCACGAGGAAGAAGGCAGAGCGCGCGAGGAGTTTATCTTCGCCGTAATTCGCGGCGATATGGAAGTGAACGAAACCAAGCTGGGCAACGCCGTCAAAGCCGACTGGCTGCGCCCGGCGACCGACGACGAAATCCGCGCCGTCGGTGCGACGCCCGGTTATGCGTCGCCCATCGGCCTCAAGAATATTACGGTCGTCGTGGACGACGCCGTGCCGGCCTCGCCCAACCTCGTCGCGGGCGCGAACGAAGAAGGCTATCACCTGCTCAACGTCAACACGCCGCGCGATTACGCCGCGTCGATCGTCGCCGACATCGCGGCGGCGGGTGACGGCGACGCCTGCCTCAACTGCGGCCGGCCGCTGTACACCGCGCGCGGCGTCGAGATCGGCAACATCTTCAAGCTCGGCACGCGTTACTCGGGCGCAATCGGGGCGACGTACCTCGCCGCCGATGGGATGCAGAAGCCGATCGTGATGGGGTCGTATGGCATCGGATCGGGCCGCTTGCTGGCCTGTGTCGCCGAAGAGCATCACGACGACAAGGGGCTGATCTGGCCGATCAGCGTCGCGCCGTATCAGGTGCATCTCGTCTCGCTGGCGGGCGCGGATGCGAGTGTTGCCCAGGCCGCCGAGCGCGTGTATCGCACACTGCTGGATGCGGACATCGAAGTGCTGCACGACGATCGCGAAGAAAGCCCCGGCGTCAAGTTCGCCGACGCCGACCTGATCGGCATCCCGATTCGTTTGACGGTCAGCGCCAAGTCGATCGGTAAAGGCGGTGTCGAGATGAAGCGGCGCGATCGGCGCGACGTCGAGATCGTTGCCGAGTCCAACCTGATCGCGCGCTTGCAGGCGGAGATCAAGTCGATGTTCGAGGAGATTCAGGCGAGGGTCGTCGAGGTTCCGTTCAAGTGAGTAGTGACCAGTAATCAGTAACCAGTTGGCAGTAATCAGTTGGCAGTCGGCAGTGACAACCGATCACTGCCCACTGATCACCGCCCACTGGTCACTGCCCACTGATCACTGTTCACTGGCATCACTTGGAGTCAAACGTGCAAGTCCTTACTGCCATCCAAGACTTCCGTGCTGCCAAATCCGCCCTGCCCGGCACATGGGGCTTCGCGCCAACGATGGGCTACCTGCACGAAGGCCACCTTTCGCTCGTGCGGCGCGCGAAAGCCGAGAACGATCGCGTCGCCGTCAGCATCTTCGTCAACCCGACGCAGTTCGGACCGAATGAGGACCTCGCCGCTTACCCGCGTGACCTGGAACGCGATCTGAAATTGCTCGAACCGCTCGGCGTCGATCTGGTCTTTCATCCGACGCCCGAGGGGATGTATCCCTCACACTTCCAAACGTACGTCAGCGTAGAAGAAGTGACAAAAGTGTTGGAGGGTGCGGCGCGGCCCGGACACTTTCGCGGCGTGGCGACGGTCGTCGCGAAAGTGCTGAACATTGCGCAGGCCGATCGTGCTTACTTCGGTCAGAAAGACGCACAGCAGGTCATCATCATCAAGCGCCTGGTCGCCGACCTGGCGATCCCGGTTCAAATTGTCGTGTGCCCGACTGTCCGCGAACCGGACGGGCTGGCGATGTCGAGCCGCAACACCTATCTCAATCTCCAAGAACGCCGGGCGGCAACCGTTCTGTATCGTGCGCTGTGCGCGGCCCAAGAGCAATTCGAGGCGGGCACACGCAATGGCGGCGGGCTGCGCGAGACAATGCGATCCACCTTAGCGCGAGAGCCGTTGGCGAAAGTGGAGTACGTCTCCGCCGCCGACCCGGAGACGCTGCTCGAACTGGATCAGGTCGGAGATCGCCTGCTGCTGTCGATGGCGGTTCGTATCGGCAAGACGCGGCTGATCGACAACTTTCTGTATGGGAACGGCGTCTGGATGATCGGCGAGTCAGCGAGTCAGCGAATCAGCGAACCAGCCAACTAACCAACCATCGCCCTATCTCACTATCGCACGTATGCTGCTTACCCTCGACATCAGCAACACTACCATCAAAGCCGGCGTGTTCCGGGACGAGACAATCGTGGCCGATTGGCGCTTCGCCACCGAGCGGCACAAACTCGCCGACGAGTACGCGATGCTGCTGCTCAGCCTGTTCCAGGCCAGCGGCATCCCCGCCAGCGAAGTGACCGGCGTGTCGATCTCGTGCGTCGTCCCGCCGCTGCGTTCGGTGTTCGAGCAGTTTTCGCGTCACTACCTCCATGTCGATCCGATCATCGTCGGCCCGGGCGTCAAGACCGGCATCCGGCTCGCCGTCGATAACCCGCGCGAGGTCGGCTCGGATCGCGTGGTCAACTCGCTGGCGATGCACCGCTTGTACGGCGGCCCGGCGATCGGCATCGTCTTCGGCACGGCGACTGTGTTCGACTGCGTCTCGGCGGAAGGCGAATACCTGGGCGGCGCGATCGCGCCGGGCATGGTCGTCGCGCTCGAATCGCTGGCGCAATCGGCGGCGCAGTTGTATCAGGTCGAGCTGGTCAGGCCGCCCAGGGCCATCGGCAAGAACACCATGCACACCATGCAGTCGGGCCTGGTGCTGGGCTACGCGGGCCTGGTCGAGGGTCTGGTGCGCCGCCTGAAGCGCGAGATGATCGGATCGGACCCCGGCAAAAAAGTCGCCGTCATCGCCACCGGGGGGTTGGCCGAAGTCATCGCGCCGGAGACGGACGTGATCGACATCATCGACCAGCAGCTCACGCTCAAAGGGCTGCGGTTGATCTACGAACTCAACAAACCCTAACCAACCAACCACCTAACCAGCCAACCATCTAACCATCCAACCGGCCCTCTGGGGGGAAGGCATGAGCGATTCAGTACAGTTTCGCTGGTTGGGCGTCGCAGGGATCGAGCTGGCGGTGAACGATCGGGTTCTCGCCGTCGATCCGTTCTTCACCCGCCCGCCCTTCCGGCGCATGTGGTTCGGGCGAGCGCACCCGAATCGCTCGCTCATCGCCGAGAAGATTCAGCGCTGCCATTTCATCCTGGTCACGCATCCGCACTGGGATCACATCATGGATGTGCCCGATGTGGCGCGCAACACCGGCGCGACGGTGTTCGGATCGCCCAATGCTTGCCAGTTGGCTTCCGCATTAGGCGTGCCCGACAAGCAGATTCACCCAATTGCCCTCGGCGACACGTTGAGCCTGGATGAGTTCGAGATTGAGGTGTTGCCTGCCCAACATCTCAAGACGCCGATCGACGGCCTCATCAACGGTCCGCTTCGGCGCGACTTGCGACCGCCGTTGCGGCTGTTCGATTACCGGATGGATGCTTGCTTCAGTTTTCGGATTCGCGCCGGCGCTTATCGAGTCTTGCACGGTGAGCATCCGGTTCCCGCCGACATTCTGCTGGCGGCTCCCTTGCAGCCGCGCACCCACTTCGAGTCGTTGTTGCGCGATGTCCGGCCACACGTTATCATACCGATCCATTGGGACGACCTGTTCCGCCCGCTTTCAAAACCGATCCGCCCGATGTTGAAGCCGCCGGTCTGGGCCATACCTCCATTGCAAAGGATGGAGCCGACCGAGTTCAAGAAAATGATTGAAGGTACCGCCGCCAAGACGAAAGTGTTCATCCCGGAGATATTCCGCAGCTACTCTCTGGATGATGTGTTGCGCGCCTGCCAAGCGATGAAACAAACAAACCATCCAACCAACCAGCTAACTAATCAACCATCCAACTAACCAACCAATCTGCGAGCAATCTCATGGCCGAATTCTCGTGGTGGACCGGCGGCCAGATCGGGTATCTCGACACACCCGATGGCCGGGTAGCGTATCGTTATTGGGAAGAAGCGCGGGACGCGGCGAAGACGCTGCTCGGCATTCACGGCATCGGCGGCAACAACGACAACTACATCGCGCTGGGCGAGGCGCTAAAGCCCGATGTGGCCGTGTACGCCATCGACCTGGCCGGGCACGGCGAATCGGGCACACCCGGCGACGTGGCCGGCCTCGAAGTGCACCTGCGCAATCTGGACGCGCTGTCGGCGCTGATCCGGGCGCGCCATCCCAACGCGAAGCATTACCTCGCCGGATATAGCCTCGGCGCGGCGTACGCGTCGGTGTACGTGGCGCGGAATGGGCATCGTTTCGACGGCGTGATCCTTTTCGCAGCACCCTTTCGCACAACCCTCATGCCGTCGCCACACATGCACATCATTTTCCGCGCGCTGACGATCCTCGCGCCACGCAAGCGGATTCGGATCGGCGGGCGCTCAGAAGACCGGCTCGATCCGCGTTATCGCTTCGCCATGCACACCGAGAAGTTCATCGGCGCGCGGACGCTGCGATCGCTCAAAGTGGCGCTGGACATGGTGACGCTAGGCGAGCGTGCGCTGCCCGGCGTGACCATCCCGACGTTGATCATTCACAGCGACGCCGACTCGGCAGCGCCGCCCGACGGCGCGCGCTTGGCCTATGAACGACTGGGGAGCCGCGACAAGGCACTGCACTGGGTCCCCGGCGCGCAGCACGACCTGTACGACATGGTGAGCGGCGTCAAGAGCAGCGAGGTGTCCGGCGAGCAGCGCTCGTTGGTGATTCAGCCTGTGCGCGAATGGCTGGAGATGCACTGATCAGTAAATCAGTGCGACGGCGTGGCAGCCACCTTTCTTCATTCTGCATTCTTCATTACCGCATTCAACTATGGAACCTATCACAATTCTACAAGACAAACGCATCTTGCTGGGCATCACTGGCGGCATTGCCTGTTATAAGGTTGTCGATCTGGCGAGCAAGCTGACGCAGGCCGGTGCGACGGTCGATTGCGTGCTGACCGAGTCGGCGACGAAATTCGTCACATCGGTGACCTTCGCCGCCGTGACGGGCCGCCCGGCGCTGACCGATGCCGACCTGTGGCGATCCGATTTGCACGTCCCGCACATCGGCCTGGGCCACGACGCCGATCTGATCGTCATCGCTCCGGCGACAGCCAATACCCTCGCCAAACTCGCGCACGGCCTCGGCGACAATCTATTGGCGGTCAGCGTCCTCGCGTCGAAGTGCCCGCTGATCGTCGCCCCGGCCATGGACGCAGGCATGTGGGGCCATCCGGCGACACAGGCGAACGTCGAGACGCTGCGCGCGCGCGGCGCGACGATCGTTGGCCCAGCGGAGGGGCGCATGGCCTCCGGCCTGGTCGGGCCGGGTCGCATGGTCGAGCCGGGCGAATTGCTCGGCTGGATTCGCGTCGTGCTGGGTCAAGGAGGATCGCTGGCCGGGCGCAAGATCGTCGTGACAGCGGGCGGCACACACGAAGCGATCGACCCGGTGCGTTTCGTCGGCAATCGATCGAGCGGCAAGCAGGGTTTCGCGCTGGCGCAGGCCGCGCTCGACCGCGGCGCGCAGGTGATGCTGATCGCCGGAGCGACGGCGCTGGAGACGCCCGTCGGCGCGGCGCGCGTCGATGTCGAATCGGCGCAGGAGATGTGCGACGCGGTGCTCGCCGCGTGCCGTGACGCCGACGCGCTGATCATGGCTGCCGCCGTCGCCGATTTTCAGCCCGACCACGCGGCCGATCGAAAAATCAAGAAGACGCAAGACACACCCGGCCTCGACTTGCATTTGACGCGCACGCCGGACATTTTGCTCGCCGTGAAACGGCAGCGCGAGACGACGAAAATGCCGAAGGTCGTCGTCGGCTTCGCGGCAGAAACCGAAGACCTGCTGAAGAACGCGCTGGCAAAACTGGAAAGCAAGGGGCTGGATTTGATCGTTGCCAATGACGTGACGCGAGAAGACTCCGGCTTCGCCTCGGACACAAACCGGGTGACGCTGTTGGGCAGCGGCGGCGGCGCGGAGTCTTTGACGCTAATGAGCAAAGCGCGCGTGGCCGAGCACATTCTCGATCGACTGATCGAGCTGCTGTCTGCGTGATCGGATGACCTCATCCCCTGACCCCTTCTCCTGAAGCTTCGCTTCAAGAGAAGGGGAAACGCTCCCCTCTTCCAATGGCCAATGTCGTCGGGAGAAGGGCTGGGGGATGAGGCCGCGACTCTGACCACGCTCTCCGCCGACGGGAGAAAACACATGCATCGAAGAACGAGAGGCAAATCCACGGCCAAGATCGTTCAGGCCGCGCGAGGTCTGCGCCGCGAGTTGACACCCGCTGAAAGGGAATTGTGGAAAGCGCTGAGAAGTCGTCGGCTGGCTGGGCTGAAGTTTCGGAGGCAACACCCACTTGATCGTTTCATCCTGGATTTCTTCTGCGTGGAGCATCAACTCGAAATCGAAATTGATGGTGAAATTCACGTGCGTTCTGATCAAGCAGCGCGGGACAGCGAGCGAACAGAGTGGCTTCAAGCGCAAGGCATCCGCGTGCTGCGATTTAGCAATGAGGAAATCGAGAAGAATCTCGGCGGGGTCTTGAGACGGATCGTGGAGATGACCTCACCCCCTGCCCCTCTCCTGAGATGAAACAGCGCATCTCAGGAGAGGGGGAAACGCCGGATGAAAATTGACCCTTCCCCTTCTCCTGACGACATTGGTTCGTCGTCGGGAGAAGGGGCCGGGGGATGAGGAGAAGATTCCAAAGGACACAACATGCCAGATACATCCAACGACCAACTCATCAGGCAAATCGATGCCTATATCGAGCGGCTCTTCGTCCGACCCGACGAGAGGCTGGAGCAAGGCCTGAAAGATTCGGCACGGGCCGGCTTGCCTACCATCAATGTCTCGCCCAACGAGGGCAAGCTGCTGTATCTGATTGCCCGGATCGCGGGAGCGAAGCGCGTACTCGAGATCGGGACGCTGGGTGGCTACAGCACGACCTGGCTGGCCCGCGCCCTGCCGCCCGAAGGCAAAGTCGTCACCCTCGAACTCGATCCGAAGCACGCCGAGGTCGCGCGCCGGAACCTCCACCGGGCAGGCGTGGGCGATCGGGTCGAGATTCGCGTCGGGCGCGCGGTCGACACACTGCGCGCGATGATCCGCGACGGCGAGAAACCCTTCGACATCGTCTTCATCGACGCCGACAAATCGTTGTACGTAGATTACCTGAATCTGTCACTGCAGCTCGCCCGGCCCGGCACGATCGTCCTGGCAGACAACCTGATCCGCAATGGGCGCGTGCTCGACGCCAATCCCACGGAGGATAACGCGCGCGGCGTGAAGGCGTATAATGAAGCCATCGCGGCGCACCCGCGTCTCGATTCGCTCATCTTGCCGATCATCCGCCACAACCTGGATGGACTGTCGCTCTCGATCGTCAAGTAAACCTGAATTCACGCTTTACGTTTTACGCTTTACGTTTTACGACTCTTCTGAAAAAAGGCTTATCTCACCGCGAAGAGCGCAAAGAACGCAAAGAATACGTAGAAAACTTCGCGCCCTTTGCGTCCTTTGCGGTTAAATCCGGCTTTTTGCAGTGGGGTCGTTTTACGCTTCACGTTCTACGCTTCACGCATCACGAGGCTCGCAATGGAACTTTACTTTCTCCGCCACGGTATCGCCGACTGGCCTAACTGGAACACCGCGCGCGACGACGAGCGCCCGCTCACCGACGAAGGCGTCGCGAAAATGAAAGCCGAAGCCAGGACGATCGAGCAGCTCGACTTGGGGCTCGATGCGATCCTGTCCAGCCCGCTCGTGCGGGCGCGGCAGACGGCGGAGGCAGTTGCGGATCGGCTCGGCCTGGAGGTGACCGACGAACCGGCGCTTGCGCCCGGCTTCGATGCTCAGCGCTTGCCGGATGTTCTGCGCCGCCATCCCGATGCACAGGCGCTGATGCTCGTCGGCCACGAGCCGGACTTCAGCAAAACCATCGCGCAACTGATCGGCGGTGGGCGCGTGGTGATGAAAAAGGGCGGCCTGGCCCGTGTCGATCTCGAATCGACTGATCCGCCGAAGGGCGCGTTGGTGTGGCTGCTCGCTCCGAAGGTATTGACCCTTTAACGCACGAGCACGACGAATATGAACGCTCGGCTGGCCGAACAAGGCATTCGCTTCCGCGAGTTTCGTTTGGATGACATCCCGGCGATGGTCGATGTCTTGAATCGCACCTACCCCGATCAGCCCACGACCGTCGAGCGCGAAACACATTTCGAGAAAGCCTATCCGCCGGACAAACCCCGCCTGCGATTTGTCGTTGAAGCGCCCGATGGCCGGTTCATCGGCATGGGGCTGTGCGCGTATCCCTTCTGGCTGGAGCCTGCCGGCGTGTATTGGCTGGCGGGCGTGATCGACCCGGCGTGGCGCGGGCGCGACATCGCCCGTGCAATGTTGGCCGAGTTCGAGTCGTTCGCGCACGAGCGTGGAGCCGCGTGCCTGTGGTCGGATTGCCGGGAGGATTTCGATTTCTCGATTCGATTCTTCGAGCGGGCCGGGTTCAAGAAGTACGGCCTGCGCTTCGAGTCGGAGCTCGATCTGATTGCATTTGATGAGTCGCGCTTCCCCGGCGCGGTCGATCGTGTGCTGGACGCGGGCTTCCATCTGAGCACGCTTGCCGCCGAGCGATCGATGAACCCTCAGGCGGATGAGCAGTTGTACGAACTCGATAGCGCGACGGCGCGCGACGTGCCATTACCCGGCGGGGCCAGGCTCAACCTGACCTACGCTGACTTCCGCGCACGCACACTGGACAATCCCGAAAGTGATCCCACGGCGGTGTTCATCGCCAAGCGCGGCAAGCGGTACGTCGGTCACACCGCGCTGTGGCTGCCTCCAGAAGGGCCGGCGCTCACGAGCAGCACCGGCGTCTTGCGCGAATATCGCGGGCGAGGGATTGCGCTGGCGCTCAAGCTGCTATCGATCCGCGTGATGAAAGCGCGCGGCTATGCCGAGGCGCGCACCAACAACGACACCGGCAACCCGGCTATCCTGAAATTGAACGAGAAACTGGGTTACCGGAAGCGTCCCGGCTGGCTGCAGTGGGAAAAACACTACGAAAGGTCGTAGCAGAATGAACCGGCATCACTTGCTCTTGCTGCTCTTGGCCCTGCTGGCGGGATTGATCATCGCGCTGCTCGCGCACTCCTCGGTGACCAGCGCGCCGTTGCGCATCACGACCACGCCCTCGCCCACGCCGACTCCGAGGTCGGCCGCCATCACTTACGTCGTGCAGCGCGGCGACACATTGTCCGCCATCGCGCGGCGCTTCGGCGTCAGCGTGATCGACATTGCCCGCGCCAACAACATCATCAACCCCAACCTGATCCGTGTTGGGCAGACGTTGATCATCCCGATCCAGCCCGGCGGCACGCCGCTGCCGACCACCACGCCCACGCCGACGCCCGCGCCCGGCTCGACCATCACCTACGTCGTGCAGCGCGGCGACACGCTGTATCGCATCGCCGTGCAGTTCGGGACGACAGTGGCCGCCATCCGCGCCGCGAACAACCTGACGAACGTGAACCTGATCTACATCGGGCAGACGCTGATCATCCCGCTTGGATCGACACCACCGCGCACGCCGACCCCTACCCTGCCGCCGTTCCCGACCCCGACGATCAAAGATGTGCCCGCCGCCTTCCAATCGTTCGAGCGAGGCTTTATGATCTGGGTCGGCGATCGCAAGCGCATTTGGGTGGCCGTGTGCTGCACCAGCACCATCCCGCTCGGCGGGCGCTGGCTGGCCTTCGACGATGCTTTCACAGAGGGCCTGCCGGAAAGCGATCCGTCGATTGTCCCACCGGCCGGGCTGTATCAACCCGTGCGCGGCTTCGGACTGGTGTGGCGGACGCTCTCGGATTATTCTTATGGCGGATCGATTCGCGACCTGCTGGGCTGGGCCACCGCGCCCGAACGGGGTTATACTGCGCACATGGAGTATCATCCCGGCGGTTTCTTCGATCCGGGAGGACATTTCAACGGGCGACCGGGTTACTGGACGGTCAACGCGCCCGACGGCACGCTCTACAACTTCCACGAAGCCGGTCCGGCGTGGAGTCAGGCTGCACCGTAAAAGGTGACCGGCACTCCGAAGGCCCCCGAAGCGGAGCGAGGGGGGTGAAGTGCCGGTCACCTCGAAAGGAGGAACCATCAGCAACCCACTCCGCATCGAGCTGAACAATCCCGATGCCGTCTATCAGCCCGGCGAAACGATTTACGGCCAGGTCGCCTTGACCTTGAGCAACGAGCAGCATCCGCGCCGCGTGACACTGCACGCCATCGGCACCGAGTTCACCAACTGGGGGACCGAACCGGCCTACATCGCGCGCACGCACCCGCTGGATGCGACGCTTGACATGTGGACACCCAAGCGCGAGGGCGAGGCGCTGGCCGCAGGGACACACACCTTTCCGTTCGCCATCGGTCTGCCCGCGCGCCTGCCGCCGTCGTTCGATGGGCTGCTGACCGAGATCGGCTATGGGCTGAAGGCGAAAGCCGATCTACCGATGCAGATCGACCTGCACGCCGATGTCGGGTTCATCGTGCTGGCCGTCGCGCCGGCTGTCGAGGATAAACCGATCACGATCGATGCCGGCGACGAAGCGGGCCGCCTGATCTCGCTGGAGTTGCCACGATCGGTGTATCGCCTGGGCGAAGCGATCGGCGGGGCCGTGCACGTCGTGCGGCCCGGCGCGGGCCAGTCGCGGAGGCTGACGGTCGAGTTGCTGTCGCGCGAGCGGGGCGGCGCGCAGGGCGTGTGGACTGAGTACGTCGAGCGCGAGGCCGATTTCCGCGTGGAGCTGGAGCGCGTCGTCGAAGGCACGACGTACCCGTTCACCTTCAAAGTGCCCGACTCCGCCGCGCCGTCGTTCAGCGGCGAGCACTCTGTATTGACGTGGCACGTCAGCGCCCGGCTCGACGTGATCCGCGCACCCGACCTGATCGCCGATGCGATCATCGCCGTCGTCGAGTCGGGGTAGTCTCCCTTCAGAGTGTTGGTCTTACCGCAGAGCACGCAGACGCCAGAGGCGCGCAGAGAGTCTTAAGTCGCCCGGCGCTCTCCGCGCTCTCAGCGGTGAAGCCTACGATCCGATCTCGCGCAGCGACGCCCACTCCCTGACTCAGTCGAATCTCATCAGCTGGGCCTGCCGCTGCTCGAACTGCGTCACGTACTTCAGCCCCGCCGCCCGCGCCGCGTCGAGCGCCGCATCGAAGTCCGCGCCCACGAACTTGGGGTTGTGCGCATCCGAGCCGAGCGTGACGCGCTCGCCTCCCAACTCGACGTACCAGCGCAGAATATCCACGTTGGGGGTCAGGATTCGGCACGAGCTGCGCAGCCCTTTGGTGTTGAGGTCGAGCGCGATGCCATGCTCGATGCAATTCTTCAGCACCGGGCGGATGGCGTCTTCATAGCGGCGCGGATCGTACTCGCCATACACATCGAAACCCGTGCGTACCGGCACGTCGAAATGGCTGAGGATGTCGAATCCGCCGACGCGCGTCATGCGTTCCAGTTCTTCAAAGAACAGGCGGAAGGCTTCGTCGGCGGGGCGGCGGAAATACGCGCGGTCGAAGATCGATTCCGACCCAACCCAGTGCAGCGAGCCGAGCGCGTAATCGAACGGGTAGCGCCGGAGCATGGCCTCCGCCTCGGCGCGAAAGAGGTGTGGCTCGCCGATCTCGATGCCGGCGCGGACCACCAACCGCCCGTCGAACTCGGCGCGGCAATGAACCAGCTCGCCGGCCCACGGTTCCAGGCGGAACCAGTCTCGGTACGGCTCGTCGGGATGCAAATCGTAGTGCTCGGTGAAGCCGATCTCTGGAACACCTTTCTCGATTGCGCCGCGACACATCTCGGCCATCGTGAACTTGCAGTCGCATGAGAAGCTCGAATGCGCATGGTAGTCGTGTGGAATCATATCGCTGAAACGAAACGCGGCCAGTCATGCTTGACCGACCGCCCCCTAGAATTTGTGTGATTATACCATCATCAAGACGAATAGGCATTGCCTGTGTACGCCTCAGCGATTGACCTACGTATCTTCCGCCTGTACAATTGTGGTGCCCCGTTGCCACTTGTTCTGCTGCGCGGCGCAAGGCTGCGCGACTTGCGGCGGCTTCGCGCCGTATCTATCCTGATTCGTTAAGCAGCAATGGAGGCCGCGTGAACAAGATCGCGGAACGTATCGAGCGTGAGGCCGGCATGCCCGGCCTCGTATCCATCCTTGCCGATCGTCTCGCACCAACGGACCTACAATCCATCCTTCTCGAGGTCTATCGCCTTCGCAGTCGCCAAATGCAACCCTCTACAGTGCTGTCACACTACCAGACCAACCGGTTCGTCCGGCCCTCGGCCGCATCACCGACTCAGCTTCTCCGCTGGGAGCAAGTCGCCTTCTCGCCGTTGAATGTTTCCGTCACAAATTTCGATCAGAACGCGCGCGAGGAGTTTCTTCAAACACAACTCCTCTCACCGGTTCGATCAGAGTTCGAGAACGTCGACTGTGCCATCGACGACCAGCGAACGAGTGGTCGAGGATACTACCTTGACCTTTGCTTTCATGTCCACGCCACGGCCACTTCCGGCCAGCGATTGGAACTCGTCGACGGTGGTTGTGTCAACTGGACACAGAAGTATCTGAGCAACGCCAGGGAGCGGCTTGTCATTAGCGGCCTGGGAACTGAAAGGCTTTGCCAAGCGCTTCAACCTGATGCGCTTCCTAGTTCGGCATGAAGCCGTTGCTCAGACGGCCCGTGCCGCGACTGGCCGATCGCAAAGTGCCCGGACACGAAAATTTGGGGGAAAAGTCAATGAACGTCCTGCTGATCTACCCGGAGTTCCCGGATACCTTCTGGAGTTTCAAGCACGCGCTCAGATTCATACGGAAAAAGGCCGTCTCGCCGCCGCTGGGCTTATTGACGGTTGCCGCGTTGCTACCGCCGGAATGGGACAAGCGTTTGATCGACGCCAATACGGCGAGTCTCACTGAAAAAGACCTGGCCTGGGCTGATTGTGTGTTCATCAGCGGCATGGTTGTTCAAAGAGAGTCGGCTCGCCAAATCATCACCCGTTGCAAAGCCGCCGGTATCATGGTCGTCGCCGGCGGGCCGCTCTTCACGATCGAGCATGAACAATTTGACGAGGTCGATCACTTCGTGCTCAACGAAGCCGAGCTGACACTACCGGCTTTTCTGGCCGATCTGGAACAGGGACGAGCCAGGCGGGTCTATACGACAGCCAACTTCGCCGACATCCGCAAGACGCCGGTTCCAGTGTGGGCGTTAGCCGATCTGGATCGATACGCCACGGTGAACGTCCAATTCTCCCGAGGCTGTCCGTTCAATTGCGATTTCTGCAACGTGACGGTGTTATTAGGCCACCGGCCACGCACCAAGACCGCCCAGCAGATCATCACCGAGTTAAACAGCCTGGTCAATCTGGGTTACCGTGGGAGTGTCTTCTTCGTCGATGACAACCTCATCGGAAACAAGCGCTGTCTCAAAACCGACCTGTTGCCCGCGCTCATCGAGTGGCAGCGAGGCAGGAAAAGGAAAGTAACGTTTAGCACGGAAGTCTCGATCAATCTGGCCGACGATCAGCCCTTAATGCAGATGCTGGTTGAAGCGGGGTTCAATACGGTCTTTATCGGGATCGAGACGCCGGATGAAGGCTGTTTGGTCGAGTGCGGCAAAAAGCAGAACACGAATCGCAATCTAATCGAAGATGTCAAACGCATCCAACGTGCTGGATTGCAGGTGCAGGGCGGCTTCATCGTCGGTTTTGACCACGACACGTCGTCCATCTTTCAGCGGCAGATCGAGTTCATCCAGAAGAGCGGAATTGTGACAGCGATGGTCGGCCTGCTTCAGGCTCCGCCCGGCACGCGGTTGTACCAGCGCCTGAAACAGGAGGGTCGCCTGCTCGATCGCGCCTCAGGTGATAACGTCGATGGCACAACGAATATCATTCCCAAGATGAATCTCGATGCGTTGCGCGAGGGATACAAGACTATTCTGCGACACCTCTACTCACCGGAGCATTACTATCAGCGCATCAAAACCTTCTTGCGCGAGTATAGGCCGCCGAAAATCAAAGAACCGCTGGGCTTCGGGCAAATCCTGGCTTTCTTGCGTTCCATCTACCGGCTAGGTGTCATGGGTAAAGAACGACTTCAGTATTGGAATCTCCTGTTATGGACGCTGTTTCGGCGCCCGGGCCTGCTGCCGCAAGCCGTCACGCTTGCGATTTACGGTTACCATTTCCGCAAAATCTGCGAACTGCGCGTCCGCTAAAGCTCAGTGTTTGAAGTGGTCGAGGCCAGCGCCAGTGCGGCAGGATGAAGCTTCCATTCTCCACAGTGAACGCAGCGTTTAAGAGCCACTTACGACTCCAGATAGAAAAGCGGCCTAACCTCCAACAAGGAGGTTCGACCGCCCAAAAAACCCATGAGCCCGGAAGGACTCGAACCTTCAACCAATTGCTTAAGAGGCAACTGCTCTGCCGAATTGAGCTACGGGCCCTGAAGCGACCGGCATTATAAGTGGCCCATCTTACCTTGTCAAGTTCACGCGAATAACGTGTGCACACAAAACATGTCAGGCCGTTTGCGCCCGACGATGCCCACTCCGCTGCGCTACGGGGTGCTTCGCAAAATCGTCGGCTCATACCACAAAGCCAGACACATGCGGTGCAGTGCTCCCGTAAATCCGGCTGTATTCAGCCCGGTTTACCGGGCTTGGCGGCCTGAGCCGGGCGGCTTCAGCCCCCGGCAGTGGGTGCACTGACAGCTTTGCGTGCACACCGAACAACGGGGTGCATGTAATGCTCCCGCACGTTCGGAACGTGGGCAGTCTCCCTCCAGAGTGTTGGTCTTACCGCAGAGCACGCAGACGCCAGAGGCGCGCAGAGGTTCTTAAGTTGCTCGGCGCTCTCCGCGCTCTCAGCGGTGAGAAACGGGGCCGATCTGCTCGCCAACACTGAGGCGGGAGACTATCGGAACGCGGGAGAGGGCATTACGGAAGCGGTTCTGTAGCTACTTTGTCCATCGCCGGGATGTACATGTCGTTCAGGTACTCTTTCACCATGCGATCGGTGCTGAACATGGGCAGCAGGGTACGAATGGATTCCTTCACCAGGCGGATCCAGCCGGCGGGCAAACTACTGCCGTGGGGCCGATCATAGTACAGGGGCACGATGTCGTTTTCAAGCGTATCCAGCAACGATTCCGCGTCGGCGGCGTCCTGCGCCGGTTGGTCGGAGTAATCCGAATCGTCGCCGATGGCCCAGCCATTCGTGCCGTTGTATCCTTCGCGCCACCAACCGTCGAGCACACTGAAGTTCAACACGCCGTTCACGACCCCCTTCTGCCCGCTGGTGCCACTGGCCTCGTTAGGGCGACGCGGCGTGTTCAGCCATACGTCCACTCCTTGCAGCAGGTCGCGCGCCACGTCCATGTCATAGTCTTCCAGAAAGACCATGCGCCCACCCAGGCCGGCGTCTTTGATGAACCGATACAGTTCCTGGATGAGATGCTTGCCTGGATCATCGGCCGGGTGTGCTTTTCCGGCGAAGATGAACTGTACCGGGCGGGCAGGATCGTTGATGATGCGCCGAAGGCGGTCCGTGTCGTGCAGCAAGAGCGTCGCGCGTTTGTAGGTGGCGAAGCGACGGGCGAAGCCGACCGTCAGCACGTACGGATCGAGCAACACGCCTCCCGCTACGACCTGCACCGGATGCGTGCCGCCGCGTTGCCATTGTGCGCGGGCGCGCTCGCGAATGAATGCGCTCAGTTGCCGCTTCAGATGCCGTCGTGCGCCCCACACTTGCTCGTCTGGAATATCGCGCACGCGATCCCAC
The DNA here is from genome assembly GCA_036514635.1 of Anaerolineae bacterium. Lineage (GTDB taxonomy): Bacteria > Chloroflexota > Anaerolineae > Fen-1058 > Fen-1058 > DASSFZ01. Next base: position 36,586 of record DATBWU010000155.1, read on the forward strand.
AGCGCCTGGTCATCGAGGTGCTCACGCCAGTCCGGCCCGAGGTATCGGTTGTACAACTCCGCCATCCGATGGGCGAGCCAAGTCGGCGTGTGGATGCCGTTCGTGATCGAGCGAATAGGGATTTCGTCCTCTGATCGATCCGGCCATAAGTATGCGAACATCTTGCGCGCCACCTGCCCGTGCAAATCGCTGACGCCGTTCACTCGCGCCGAGAAGCGAATCGCCAGCACCGACATGCTGAACACATCGCCCCACGGTTCGTGCTCCAACGCCAGCGCCAGGAACGCATCGCGGTCCACCCCCAGGTCCGGCCAGTAATTGGCGAAGTAGCGCTCCATCAGCCAGACCGGGAATTTATCGTGACCGGCGGGGACCGGCGTGTGAGTCGTGAAAATCGTCGTGGGGCGGATCTCCGCGCGCGCCTGCTCGAGGGTCATCCCATTGCGCACCAGTTCGGCTGCCCGTTCCAACACCAGGAACGCCGAATGACCTTCGTTCATGTGCCACACCACAGGGTTGTAGCCCAGTGTTCGCAACATGCGCACGCCGACGATGCCCAGGATCATCTCTTGCTGCAAGCGCCGCTCGATGTCACTGGAATACAGCCGCGCGGACAGGTGTTGATCGGCCGGATCGTTCGTATCGACGTGCGTGTCGATGAGGAACAGCGGCACGCGCCCCACCTGGGCGCGCCACACACGCGCCGTCACCTGGCGGCCCGGCAGGTCGACGTGCACGGCCACTTGATGGCCGGACTCGTCCACTTCCGGCAAGAGCGCCAGCTTGCTCAAGTCCAGCGGCTCGTTGATCGCTTCCTGCCAGCCGTCTTCGGTGATGCGCTGGCGGAAGTAGCCCTCGCGGTACAGAAAGCCGACACCGATCAGCGGCAGGCCCAGATCGCTGGCCTGCTTCAGATGATCGCCCGACAGCACGCCCAGGCCGCCGGCATACATCGGCAGCGACTCGTGTAGCCCGAACTCGGTCGAGAAGTAAGCGATGGGCTTATTCAGCCGATCGGGCTGCGTGCGCGCCATCCACGTGTCGTCGGATTCCATGTATTCGTCAAACTCGGCGAGGATGCGGTTGTACAGCGCCATGTACGACGTGCTCTGAACCGCCGCGTTGAGATTGGAGCGGTGAACCTGCTGAAGAAACTCGACGGGGTTGTGCGACACCTGCCGCCACAGTACGTCGTCGATCCACTCGAACAGGTCGGGGGCCTGCGGATGCCACGACCACCACAGGTTGTAGGCCAGCTCGCCCAATCGGGCAATGGGTTTGGGCAGAGAGAACGATCGATTGCTGGTATGAATGGGTGTCAAAGTCGATCTCCAAACCGCTCAGGTGGAGCGATTCTAACTCCCGGCCTGTGAACCGTCAAGCAGGAATCTGTTAGAGCGTGTCTGAAAAGCCGCCCAATTAACCACCAAGACACGAAGGCGCCAAGGTTTCTCCTGGTTTTCTTCACGTCTCGCCGTTTCCTGCTCTCCGTTGGAGAGCAGGCGGCGCCCTCGCCTAGCGCGTCGCCCGCGCGAAGCGTGGGGCACGACGAGGCGTGGTGACTTGGTGGTTAGGGCTTGTCAAGAAATAACTCCGCAGTTTTGTCATGCTGAGCGCAGCGAAGCATCTTTGCGCCAGATGTGGAGACCCTTCGCTGCGCTACCCAGAAACTTGCGCCATGGCCGGCGTGCGCCCGCCGATGAACTCGGCGGGCTACACAACAGCGTCGGATGAATCCGACTAGCCCGATTCATCGGGCGCAGTAGCGCGGCGAATTCATCGCCGCGCAGGCACGCCGCGCGCAAGTTTCTTTCTTCGAGCCTATCGCCACCCGGCGCTGTGGGATTCTCAGGGTGACAGGCGGACTTATTCTTTGACGGCTCCTTAGTTTCATGACGACCTCTTAGCCGTTCCGCGACGGCGGATTGTGTTATACTGCCCACGATGAATTCGCTGCTGTACGTGTTCTTCGATGGCATCGGCCTTGGCCCGGACTCCGATGACAATCCTCTGGCCCGGGCCGATACCCCCCATGTTCGTGCGCTGATCGGCCGGGCGCTGATCGATGGCCCGGATGTCGCACGCGATGGCCTGCTGTTTCGTGGCATCGACGCGACACTGGGGGTGGACGGTCTGCCGCAATCGGCCACCGGGCAGACGGCGCTGTTCACCGGCGTCAACGCGGCACACGCCGCCGGCATGCACATCGCGACTTATCCTACCGCTCCGCTGCGCGCGATCCTCGCGGAGCACAGCCTGTTCAAGCGCGCCGCCGACGCGGGCCGCCGCGTGACATTCGCCAATCCATTTCACGCCATTTACTGGCAGGCGGTTCAAGAGGGGCGCATCAAACTGTCGGCCACCACGCTGGCGATTCAAGCTGCCGGCGTCGCCTTCCGTGACCTCGCCGATCTAGAGCGTGGCGAAGCCGTGTTCTGGGACATCACACACGAGGTCGCGCAGCTAGGGCGACCGTTACGTGCGATACGTTCTGGCCACAAGGGCAAATCGATGGAGCCAGCCGGGACGGAACCGGTGCGAGACGACCGCTTCCCCATTCCGCCGATTACACCCGAAGAAGCCGGACGCCGCCTGGCGGCGCTGGCTGCTACTCACGATGTGACGCTCTACGAATCCTTCCTCACCGATCTGGCCGGTCACCGCCGGCTGCCGATCGCGCCTGAGCAGATCATCGCTACCGTCGATGCGTTCATCGGCGCAATCGTGCGCCGCCGCGCCGCGCACACGACACTCGTCCTCACCAGCGATCACGGCAACCTCGAAACCCGAGCGTTCAAGGGACACACACGCAATCGCGTGCCGCTGCTCGTCGTCGGCCCGGCCGTCGATCATTTCCGGGAGGTGCGAGACATCACCCAGATCGCGCCGGCTATCCTCCGCGCGCTCGATGTGCCCATCGCCTGAGGACTGTTCAGGTGACCGGCACTTCGACGCCTGGCAAGTATAGTCTTCCTTAAGTGCGAGGAGCGCTGCGAGAGGCCACCCAAGTGCCGGCCACCTATCACACAGTTTCATCCGTGCATCACAAGGGTAATGCACGGAACATGCAACACTTCGGGTATAATCCTCGCTGATGAATCGCCACCTGGGCCGCGCGGTCTTGATCCTGGTTTTGCTGTGGCTGATCGGCTGGCGCGCTGCGCTCACGTCGGCGCAGACACCGACGCCCACTGCGCGGACGCCCATTCCCCTCGTCAACCTGCTGCAGAACCCATCGTTCGAAGACGAGTCTGACGCATGGGATGGTTATCGTGAAGTACGCACCTCGAAAGGCTGGCGTGCCTGGTGGATGGAGCGCGAAGGCGACGTGGGCTACATCCTGCGCCGGCCCGAATGCAAGTCGGCCCATCACTTCGTCTTCGCCAATCGCGTCAAATCGGGCGAGTACGCGCAGCAGTGCTTCACGTCCTTCGGCACGCACGACATGGGCCTGTATCAGCAGGTCAAGGTGAAGTCGGGGCAGGTGCTGCTCTTTTCAATCTGGACACAGGTGTGGTCAACCAGCACAGGCAACCCGGACGTATCGGAGTTGCCGGGCAACGTCAGAGTCTCCATCGGCATCGATCCGACGGGCGGCAGCGATCCCTTCTCGCCGATTGTCCATTGGTCGCCCGAAATTGAGGCGTACGATCGCTGGCACTTTCAGTTCGTTCAAGAGGTCGCCCAGAGTGACGTGGTCACGGTATTCACACGCTCGCGGGCCGAGTTCGCCGTGCGCAACAACGATGTGTATTGGGACGAGGCCGGGCTGGTGGATGCCGATCAGGTCGTCGCGCTGCAACTGACGCCGATTCCGACGGCCACACCTAAACCGACGCCGACGCTCGGCCCCGAATCGATCCTGTACGCGCCCCCGGTCACCGACACACTGCGGATCATCGCCGCGCGTTTCGGCGTCGACTTCAAGAAAGTGGCGTTGTCCAATCGCGTGCCGGGGAATGTGGCGGTGCAGCCTGGCCTGCCGGTGATCATCCCCGGCGGACAGGAGCGCCATGCGACGCGCGGAACGTACGTCGTGCCGCCCGGCGAGACGCTCGACTCGATCGCGGCGAGATTTCAATTTCAGACCGTCGAGCTGGCCTTGCTCAATCGCCGTTTCGGGCCGGGCATCACCTGGCCGGGTGAGACGCTGATCCTGCCGTGACGAAGGACGAATGACGAACGACGAAGGACGAATAACGAAGGACCAATGAGAGAACTCTCCTTACGTCTTTGGTCTTTCGTCTTTGGTCTTTCGTCTTTGGTCTTTCGTCCTTCGTCTTCGGTCTTTCGCTATCAAACATGAAATTCGTCAAAGTCGTCAACGCGAGAAATGAAACGCTGCTGTCGCGGGTGAAGTGGTGCGACACGTTCGGAGCGCGCCTGCGCGGCTTGACATTTCGCGCGCCACTCGCGCCCGACGAAGGGCTGATCCTGGTCGAGCCGCGCGCCAGCGTCGCAGGGACAAGCATTCACATGTTCTTCGTCAGCTTCGCCATCGCCGCCGTCTGGCTCGGCGACGATCGGCGGATAGTACATTCGGCACTTGCGCGCCCGTGGCGACCCTATTATGCTTCACCTCGACCGGCACGCTACGTCCTGGAAGGTCCGCCGAACCTGCTGGAGCGCATTACCGTTGGCGATGTGCTGAGATTCGAGGAATAAGATCGTGGAATGCTTACGCCATCAGAGAATTAGGGGACACGGATTTACACGGAACACACGGATCAATAAATCACATCCGGGCTCATCCGTGTTCATCCGCGTCCTATTGATTATTTTTATCGCCCTCGTTCCACTTGCGCCGGCCGCCGCGCAATCCAACACATCGACGGTCTACGTCGTGCAGCCCGGCGATACGCTCTTCAGCATCGCGCGCCGATTCAACATCTCGGTCACCGAACTCGCGCAGTACAACGGCCTGCTGAATCCCAACCTGATCTACGTCGGGCAGGAGATCAAGATTCCCGCGTCGGGGTCGCGCGCCACACCCTCGAGCACGCCCGCACTCGGCGTGCCCGGCGCGACCTATCGTGTCCATGTCGTTCAGCCGGGCGAGAATCTGTTCCGCATCGCGCTCAAGTACGGCGTCAGTGTGCAGTCGATTGCCAACGCGAACAACCTCGCCAACACATCGCTGATCTTTGTCGGCCAGCAGTTGAGCATCCCCGCCGCCGGAGATGCGCCGGTCGCTGCGCCAAGCGTTCCCCTGCCCGATCCATTCCTGTCCTTCAACATCAGCCCGCTGCCGGTGGCGCAAGGCGACATCGTTCTCGTCAGGGTTCGCACGCGCGAGCCGGTCACGCTGGACGGTGTGTTCATCGACTGGGCTATCCCGTTTGCCCTGGAAGGCGACATCTACTACGGCCTCGTCGGCGTGTCGGCCAACCCGGTGAATGGGCCGCAGCTCGGCATCTATCCGCTCAGCGTCACCTCGACCGACGCGAACGGCGCGCAGGTCACGATCTCGGCCAGCGTGCAAGTGACGGCGGGCCGCTACAATTCCGAATACATCGACCTGCCGCCCGATCGGCAGGCGCTGCTCGACCCGCAGCTTCTCGCCGCCGAGCGCGAGAAACTCGCCGCCGTGTGGACGATCTTCAACCCGGCGCGCTACTGGAACGGCCCCTTCGCGCTGCCGATTCAGGATTTTACCAAGATCAGCTCGCCCTTCGGCACACGCCGATCGTACAACGGCGGCCCGCTCAGTTCGTATCACGAGGGCACCGACTTCTCGGCCAAGACGGGCACGCCGGTCTACGCGCCCGCGAAGGGGGTCGTCGTGCTGGCCGAGCCGCTGATCGTGCGCGGCAACGCCATCGTCATCGACCACGGCTGGGGCGTGTTTACCGGCCTCTACCACCTGTCGGAGATCGATGTCACCGTCGGCCAGCAGGTGAAGCAGGGTGATTTCATTGGCCGCGTCGGCGGCACAGGCCTGTCGACCGGCCCACACCTGCATTGGGACATCCGCATCCGCAGCCTCAACGTCGATCCGCTGCAATTGACCCGGCAGGCGCTGCCCTGAAATAAGAATCCCGGTTTCTGCGAGAAACCGGGATTCTCTCGCTGACTCGCTGATTCTATCGACCCTCTTGCTCATCGAAGTCAACAACATCCTCGTCCCCACCCACCTCAATCAACTCTCGCGCTTCCTCGGCGCGCTCGATCGGCACCAGCACGCGTACCTCGCCCAGCCCGTCGAACGTCATACCCATGCCAGCTCCTACGGCCTCATAGTCGAGCACGGCCGGAATGCCTGAGGCTTCCAGGCGGCCTTTGATCACCTGCGCGCTCAACAACCCCGACGCGCGATACACGACCTGCAGCCCTTCCCGCTTTACATTTCTTGGCCCGAACATCTTACCTCCCTACTCCCACACCTCCAGACTGCGTAGACAGTATAGCACACCCGCACAGCCGACGTTTGCCGCACACTGATCTCGCAGCCACTTGTGGTATAATCCCGCGCAGCAACCTTCGAATGCGGTACCCCGCAGGAGTGCCTTTCACAGTGATTCAGCGCGCTACACAATCGCCTGACTACTGGACGCAGAAGTTCACCGTTCAGACAGATGACCTCGATTACCTGCTCAATCTTTTCCTGGATGACGAGCTGCCCCGCACTGCGGACGAATTAGCTTTGGAGTTGGTGCGCTATCGCTGCCAGCGCGAAGAAGCCGCGCTCAGCCGCGAATTGATCAAGGGCATACTGTACCAGCCGAAGGATAGCTACAGCCCGGGCCAGCAGATTGTCTTTCCCGCGCTCCAGTTCGCCGTCGGCAAAGTCCTCGCCGTGCGCAACGGCGTCAACCCGGAAATCGGCCCGTTCAAAGTGATGCGCGTCGAAATGGGAGACGGTCGCACGCGAGACTTCGCCGCCGAATATCCCGTGCCGCATCATCTCAACATCGACAGCCACCTGGCGCAAGAGCAGTCGTTGTTATCGCCCGAGGAAATCTTCTCGCGTCATAGCAAGTTGGTCGTGGAGCAGCTCGCACACAAATTGGAGCAGACACCCGACCTGGTGTCCATCGCTGGCAAGTGGTTCCCGCGTGGCCTGATCCCCGACATGAACGTCGGCCATCTCAACTTGGCCGAAGCCGTGCTCGACATGAACGGTGGCGGCCCGCTGCCCACCGAGTCGTTGCTCAAAGATATCGGGTTACCGTCGCAGATCAACCGCCCGCTGCAAACCTTCTCGCTCAATTACGCGCTGTACAAAGATGAACGCTTCGACGAAGTAGGCCCGGCCGGCGAAGTGATGTGGTTTCTGCGCCGCCTCGAGCCACCCGAAGTGCTGTATCAGCCGCCGCGCCTGATCGCCGTCGATGTGCCCTACGATCGGTCGCGCCTGGATCCGCCCCTGCTGCGCATCGAGCGCGAGATCGACGACGAACTGTCCAATATCCCCGCACCCGATGAGGCGATCGACGAACTCACCTTCGTGCTCACCTATCCGCACCGGCGCGTCGGAACGCTGCCGCTGTCGCCGCGCATTGCCAAGCTGTTCCCCACGGGGCGCACGCCTCGTATCCGTTTCATGTTCGAGGACGCGCGCACGGGGCAGCGCTGGCCGGGTTGGGTCGTGCGCGAGCACCGGTATGCCTTCGGACTCGACACCTGGTACGAGGCCAACGAAGTGCCGGCCGGCGCATACGTGGAGATTCGGCGCAGTCGCGAGCCGGGCGTGATCGAAATCGACCTGCAGGGTCGCCGCCCCAAGCGCGAATGGGTGCGCGTGGCGCAGGTCAAAGACCGGCGCATCACGTTCGAGATGCTCAAGAAGCAGATCGCCTGCGATTACGATGAGCAAATGATCCTCGCCGTCGATCGCCCGGCGGAGTTCGACGAGGCGTGGCTGCGCGCCGAGAACCGCTCGCTGCGCGATTGGATCGGCGACATTTTCCCCGAACTCGCCAAACTCAGCCCACAGGGAACCGTGCACGCCAAGACACTCTACACCGCCGTCAACGCCGTGCGGCGCATCGCTCCCGGCCCACTCTTCGCCGAATGGAGCGTGCATCCGGCCGTGCGCATGGTCGGTGACGGATACGCCATCGTGCGGTGACGCGAAGCGCCGCACGGCCACGACGCCAGGGCAATCGGTGGTATAATCACCCGCGGTCGAGACGACCGCGAGTTTTTTTTAGGGACGTCAATGATGAGTACACCAGGCCACAAGCTATCGCGCTTGATCAGACCGACGCTCGACACGCCGTTTCATATCGATTTCGATTGGTGGGGAAAAGACGGGCGCGACTTGCGCGCCTACCTGCTCAGCCAGATTCCGCCCGACATGCGCGATGCGTATGCCGAGCTAAACGGCGAAGCGCTGGTCGACGTGGTCAATGCGGAAAGCGGCGAAGTCAAGCAGGAAGATGGCTTGTTGTCGCGCGTGCGATCACTGGCCAGGCAGCAATCCGACTTCGTCACCGCGCACACCTCGATCGTCGACGCGATATTCCGCACGTTCTTGATCAACGATAACCAGCCGCTCACCGCCTACGAGCTGTCTCGCCGCATCAATCGCGACGCCGGTTTGATCTTGCGCACGCTGGCCGGTGGACAGGTGTACAAGGGATTGCGCCCCTACATCGAAAAAGGCTGAGCGTGCGCGTCCAGGTGAAACTGCACGCTATTCTGCGTGATTATCGCCCGCCCGGCTTCAAGGGCGATGTGTTGAACGTCGTTGTGGAGGAAGGCGCGACGGTGCTGACCGCCATCGAACACCTGGGCATCCCGCGCAAGGTGCTGCACGCTGCCTTTCTCAACGATCAACAAGTGGGCGTGGACGCGACGCTCAAAGAGGGTGACTTTCTCAGGCTCTTCCCGCCGGTGGTGGGCGGTTCCTCAGCCTCGCCCCGGCTGAGCCAGGGGAGCGGGTGAGATGCGCATCTTCCTCGCCGGCATCATGCAAGGCTCGCGCCGCGAGAGGGGCATCGCGTCGCAAGAGTATCGTGCGCAGTTGGCGCAGGTGCTGCGCCAGCACCTCGACGATACACAGATCATCGATCCCTTCACCTTGCATCCCGAGAGCGTCGATTACTCCTTCGAGGCGGGCCGGAAGACCCTGCTGGAAATGGCCGAGGCGGCCGGTCGGGCCGACGCGCTGGTGGCCTTCGTGCCGGAAGCCAGCATGGGGACCGCTATCGAAATCTGGGAAGCGTATCGCCATCAGCGTCCCATTTTCATCATCTCGCCGCTGCGCGAGAACTGGGTCATCCGCTTCTTGTCGACGCGCGTGTTCGAAACGCACGAGGAGTTCATCGGCTTCGTCGCATCCGGCGAGTTCCAACGCGCCATCCAGTCGCAATCGCCCCCGTAGCTCAATGGATAGAGCACCTGCCTTCTAAGCAGTAGGTTGTGGGTTCGAGTCCCGCCGGGGGCGCCTGTTCCTGAAGGTCTACATCTTGGAGGCGTGACCATTCCTGTCGCACCCACGTCGAGCATCCCGGATGTCCCGCGGCAGCAGATCGAGCACCTGGCGCAGACGCTGCTGGATCGCTACCAGGTTCGCCAGCCGCCGGTGCCGATCGAGCGGATGGTGGCCGAGCCGTCGCTGGGCCTGTGGGACGTCGATCAGACCGACTTGAGCGCGACCATCGGGCACGGGCTGTATCGCTATGCTCCACGCATGGCCCAGGCGCGACTGCTGTATCGCGCTATCTGCGACAGCGAGTCCGCGCGCCATCACGGGTTGAACGTACCTTGGCCGGCGTCGCGCCACGAGATCAAATACTTCGCGCGCTGCTTGCTGATACCGGAAGCCTGGGTGCGCACGCTGCCCCCTTCGCAGCACTACCCGGACATACTCAGCGAGATATTCCAAGTTCCCTCTTACGACATCGTAACGCGCCTGGCCGAACTCGGCCTCGACATTCCCGAATCCTCCACGGCTCAAACTCCTGATCCGGATGAGCCGGAACCCAACGTGCGATGAGAAACCACATGTCATACAACTTCCCCAGCGCCGAATGGGTGGCTGAGCTGGAGCGGCAGATCAATTCCAGCGAAGAGTACGCCAGAGCCGCCAGCACTTGGGAAGGCGACTTGAACTTCATGATCGAGGGCCTGCCGGGCGCCGAAAAGCCTATCGTGATCTATCTCGACCTCTGGCACGGCAAATGCCGCGAGGCGCACATTACGGACGAAGCCTCGATGAAAGCGGCCAGGTTTCGGATCAACGCGCCGCTTGCCAACTGGAGGCGCGTGATCATGAAGGAGGTTGGCCTGATTCCGGCCCTGGTCAGTGGGCAGCTCAAGCTCCACGGCAACCTGCCCCACATTCTGCGTCACGTGCGCGCCGCGCAGGAGCTGGTCGAGTGTGCCACCCGAGTCGACACCGACTTCCCGATCTGATCGGTGAGAGGCATCTCCCGATGCCGGCTGTTGGCGACGGGAGTCGCACCTTACCCTCCCATACTCACTATGTCCTTCGGCAAACTCCTCATCGTCGATCTCACTCACCAAACCTGGCATGACCACCCAGTCGATCCAGACATCGCCCGCGATTACGTCGGCGGCAGCGGCCTCGCTGCGCGCTTGCTGTGGGATCGCCTGACACCCGAGGTCGATCCACTCGGCCCCGACAACCCTTTGCTCTTCAGCACCGGCCCGTTGACCGGCACGGCCGGCCCGACCAACGGTCGCTTCAGCGTGTGCGCCCGATCGCCCGCCACCGGCTTGTGGGGCGAGGCCAACTGCGGCGGCTTCTGGGGACCGGAATTGCGCTTCGCCGGATACGATGGCGTGCTGATCACCGGAAAAGCCGACGCACCCGTTTATCTGTGGATCAACAACGGTAAGGTCGAACTGCGCGACGCCTCGCACTTGTGGGGAGAGACCGACACTTACCAGACGCAGCAGCGTATCCAAGAGGAAGTCGGCGATGGGCTGGCACGCATCGCCTGCATCGGCGTGGCAGGTGAGCGATTGATTCCGTATGCGCTCATCCTGTGCGATCATGGCCGGGTCGCGGGCCGCACCGGCATGGGCGCGGTGATGGGCAGCAAAAACCTCAAAGCCATCGCCGTGCGCGGTCACGGCAAACTGCCTATCGCGCGGCCCGAAGTGTTCCAGCCGATTCGCTCCTCGGCCAACAGAGCACTGCGCGAGGAAAACGTCACCCTCTCGTTGCGCGCGTCCGGCAGCGCCGCCGCCGCCGAATACTTTCAACTCCTCGGCGAAATGCCCGCGCGCTATTTCACCGCCGGGCAATTCGCGGGGCAGGAGAGCGTCAGCGGCAGCGTCATCGCAGACACGATCCTCACGGGAGTCACCACCTGCCACGCCTGCGTCATCGCCTGCGGGCGGCGGGTCACCATCAAAGACGGGCCTTACGCGCGCGAAGAAAGCAAAGGCCCGGAATACGAAACGATGGTGGGCTTCGGCGCGATCCTCGGCAGCGGCGACATGCACGCGGCCACGCACCTCGGCCAGTTGTGCGACGCCTACGGCCTGGACACGATCAGCACCAGCAACGTCATCGGCCTGGCCTACCTCCTGTTCGAGCGCGGCCTGCTCAGCGGGCGCGACACTGGCGGCTTGAGACTCGTGTGGGGCGATCCGCGCCCGGCTGAAGCACTGATTCACCTGATCGCTCGCCGCGAAGGCTTAGGCGAAGTGATGAGTCGGGGTGCGAAGGCGCTCGGCGCGCACTTCGGCGTGGCGGAGCTTGCCGTGCAGGTCAACAACCTGGAAGTGCCCTATCACGATCCGCGCGCGCTATCCGGCATGGGCATCGTGTATGCCACGTCGCCGCGCGGCGCGTGCCACAACCAGGGCGACTTCTTCACCACCGAAGTCGGCGCCAGCCACGAAGAGATCGGCATCCCGATCCTCACCCCGCCCGTCCCGGACGAAGGCAAAGCCGCGCTCGTCGCCCGGCATCAGGATTTTCGCTCCCTGAGCAATAGCCTGGTGACGTGCGTCTTCGCTCGCGTGCCGGTGACGACGCACCTGGCACTGTACAACGCCGCCGCCGGCATCGACTGGGGCCTCGACGAATTCATGCGGGCGGGCGCGCGCATCTGGAACCTCAAGCGCGTCATCAACCATCGCCTCGGCCTGACGCGCGAGAACGATAAACTGCCCAAGCTCCTGCTCGAACCGCTGCCCGACGGCCCGATCGCGGGACACGTGCCCGACTACGACGTGCTGATGCGCGAATACTATGCTGCGCGCGGATGGGACTTCGTCACCGGCCGCCCGACGCGCGCGACACTCGAAGCGCTCGACCTCGACTTCGCCGCCGATGCGCTATACAAAGAATGACCAATGACGAACGACGGATGACGGACGCCACCTTGCATCGTGCATCTTGCATCCTGTATCAACCTTCACTCATCACAACAGATCGCCACTCATGATTCTCGTCACCGGTGCAACCGGCTTCCTCGGCCATAACCTCGTGCCGCTGCTGCTCTCGCGCGGGCATCACGTTCGCGCGCTCGTCCGATCCTCAAGCCAGTGGCAGTTCCTGGCCGACCTCGGCGTCGATCTGGCGTGGGGTGACACGCGCGATCCTGACGCGGTCGAACACGCTATGCAGGGCTGCCGGGCGGTCGTCCACGGCGCAGGGCTGTTTCGATTCTGGGGCCGCTACGAGGATTTCTACAGCACCAACGTCGAAGGCACGTACAACGTGCTGGAAGCCGCGCGGGGCGCAGGCGTCGAGCGGTTCATCCACATCTCGACCATCGCCGTCGTGGGCCGGCCCAAGCCCGGCGCTGTGATCGACGAGACGTATGCGTGTGCGCCGGTCGATCCGTACATGCGCAGCAAGCTCGACGGCGAATGGCTGGTACGCGACTATCACCGCACGCACAACCTGCCCGCACTCGTTTTACGCCCAGGCGCGTACTACGGCCCGTGGGGGCATTACGCTTTCAATCGACTCTTCTTTGAAGACCCGTTCATGAAAGGACTCCCGATCCGGGTTCACGGCGGGCGGCACGTGACTTTTCCTATCTACTTACCCGATCTGGCTTGCGTCATCCACAACGCGCTCACGCAAGGCCGGCCCGGCGAGACCTACAACGTATCGGGGCCGAGCCTGTTACATCGCGAGATCAACGCGGCGATCAGCCGCATCACCGGCATCACGCCGCACTGGATCAACATGCCTGCGCCGGCCATCCTGCTGTTTGCTCGCCTGTGGACGGCGTTGTCTCGGATCACGCAACGCGAGCCATATTACCCGATCAACATGGCCCCCTACGTCTTCTACGATTGGATGGTAGATAGCGACAAAGCCGCGCGCGAGTTATCGTTCAAGCCGACGCCCTTCGAAGACGGCGCGCGTGTGACGATCGAGTGGTATCGCAGCATCGGCATGTTGAAACACCCACTCGCGCACTCCCACACTTCTCTACTGACATCCGAGAAACACCCATGAAGCTCGTCACCGTTGCCCAGATGCGATCGATCGAAGCCGCCTCGGACGCCGCCGGCCATTCATACGACGCGATGATGGATCGCGCCGGGGCTGCTATCGCACGGGTCATCCAACAGCGCGTGGAGGTCAAAGGCAAGCGCGTCCTGGTGCTCGTCGGGCCGGGCAACAATGGCGGCGATGGGCTGGTCGCGGCGGCACACCTGAGCCAGGCAGGCGCGGAGGTCGCGTGTTACCTGCTCACAGCGCGTGAGGATGCGCGCGTTGCTGCCGCTAAAGGCGCGGGCGCGTTTATCGCCACGTTGCCCGACGATCGCGGCCTGCGTGTCTTGCGCCTGCGCAGCGCCCACGCCGATGTCATCGTCGATGCGCTGTTCGGCACAGGCGCGCGCCTGCCGCTTCCGCCCGACGCGCAGAAGATTCTGAACGCGGTCAAGGCCGATGTCGAAGCCCGGCGTAACCAACCCGGCCCGCTAACAATCCCCAGTGATCCGATCTCTACCTCTGGCCCGCTCATCGTCGCCGTCGATGGGCCGAGCGGCATGGACTTCGACACCGGTGGAATCGATGCCAACGCGCTGAAGGCCGATGTTAGCGTCACGTTCGCCTATCCGAAGATCGGACACACGCGCTTCCCCGCCGCCGACGCCTGCGGCGAGTTGATCGTCGCCGACATCGGCACCGATCCAGCGCTGGCAAAGGACATCGCACTAGAGATGGCTGACGCGGGCCTGATCCGCCCGTTGCTTCCGGCCCGGCCCGCCAGCGCACACAAAGGGACATTCGGCAAGGTGATGATCGTCGCAGGCTCGATTCTATACGCGGGTGCGCCTGCGCTCGCCGCGTCCGCCGCGTATCGATCCGGCGCGGGCCTGGTGACCGTCGCCGTGCCTCGATCCATCTTGCCGATCGTCGCGGCGAAACTGACCGAAGCGACTTTCCTGCCGCTGCCCGAGGCACTGGGCGTGATCTCCGCCGATGCCGTGCCGGTGCTGAGTCAAGCGTTGGAAGGCTACCGTGCGCTATTGCTTGGCCCTGGACTCACGCATGAGAAAGAGGCAGTCGCCTTCGTCGATCAACTGCTCGGCGGATCGGGCACGTCGAAGCGGCCTCTCGGTTTTGTGACGAGCGCCGCGCCAGCGAACGAATCCCTTCACGCGACACTGCCGCCACTCGTCGTCGATGCTGACGGGTTGAACATCCTCGCCGATATGAGCGATTGGTGGAAGCGCCTGCCGGAACTGAGCGTGCTGACGCCGCATCCCGGCGAGATGGAGCGGCTGACAAAACTAAGCCCAACGGAGATCGCGTCGGATCGGATCGGGGTCGCGACGAAGTTCGCGCAGGCGTGGAGACACGTTGTCGTCTTGAAAGGCGCGTTCACCGTCGTCGCCGCGCCGGATGGTCGGGCCGTGGTGATGCCCTTCGCCAATCCTGCGCTTGCCACCGCTGGCAGCGGCGACGTGCTGGCCGGGACGATCGCCGGACTGCGGGCGCAGGGACTCGGCGCGTTCGAGGCGGCGTTGTGCGGCACGTACTTGCACGGGCTGAGCGGCGAGATCGCCCGCAGAGCGATCGGATCGGCAGGCGTGCTGGCGGGCGATCTTCTGGCGCGTCTGCCGGCGGCGCTCAAAATGGTCTTCGGCGCTCAAGAACAAAAAGCGGGTCTTCCGGGTTGACTGGGAAAAGCTTCACCGCGAAGACGCGAAGAGCGCAAAGCCTTTGAAATTCTTGGCGTCCGCCTGCCCCGCTTTTTTGCGGGGTTGCGTTCGCCTGCCCTCTTCAGAGGGTTGCGGTTCAATTCCCGCCCAAGCCGGAAGAGCCTAAAAAGCCAACGCTCAATAGGTGTTTCAAGGAGGTCGATGCAACGAATCCACAACGGATAAACGGATGCGGCTTGCGCCATCTCATGCCTGTCGCGGATTCGTTTACGGGAGCACTGCACCGCATGTGTCCGTTGCCCATCCGTTGCCTCGGCCACATTCACCGCAATTGGCTTTGGGGCAAACGGCCACCTCCTTGAAATTCATGAAGAGCCAAAGCCAAAAAGAACCCCCGACCTCGCCCGAGATCGGGGTTCCATTCTCACGCTGGGATTGATCTCCGACCAAGTCCTTTCTTTTGACCTTCGGCCTCCCGTCGGCGCGGGTCACAGACGCGCACTGAACAAACGCAGGTTACGCACCGGATGAGGCTTTCTCGTCCGGCGCGCTCTCGCCCATCAACTCGACCCGTTTGCGCGCCGCTGCCTTCTTGCCTTCCTCGACGGCGTCCTTCACTCGATCACGTTGCTCCTCGAAGGCTTTCCGTCCACGATCAGCCGCTTCTTCAACATGCTTCCGGGCGTCGTCCAGTGCGGTCTCCGCGCGCTTGCGCGTATCCTCGGCAATGTCCTCGGCGCGGTCGCGCAACTCGTAGGCCTTCTCGCGCACCAGGCGGCGCGACTCTTCACCGGACTGCGGGGCCAAGATCAGAGCCACGGCCGCGCCCACCAACCCGCCGATCACAAACCCGGCCAGAAAGGCTCCCGTTTCGCTTCCGTTGTCGCTCATGGATATGCTCCTCTATTTGAGATGCTGCCGGCTCACATCGACTCAGCGGCGCGGGCGGCGCAACTCGCCGATCAGGCTGAAGAGACGCACGATGCCGGCCACTGCCCCGGCCGCCTGGATCACCGGGCGCGCCACGTGGTCGCTCACAAACAGTGTCGTGCCGCGCGCCGTATTGACAGTCTCCTGCGCGTTTTCCAGCAGCGGCTTGATCTCCTCGCGCAGCATCTTGGTCAGCGCCGCAATCTGATAGACTAACGCCGCCAACATGACGACGATGAACAGCGACACAATCGCTAGGAAGATGATGAAAATATCGCGCACGGTCGCCGTGGCGTTCGCCTGCACCATCCACACAAAAGCGCCGATCACCAGGAGCAGGATCGCCACAGCGACGATACCGATGACGGCGCCGCGCCGGGATTGACGCGCCGGGATGTCCGCAGACGGATTCAGTTGATCGGGTGGCATGGGTGATCCTCGCACGCGATTATATCATGCGGGGGGGCGGTTGACAACCAACAGCGCGATCGCGCTGCCGAGCGTGGCTTCGAGCAGGTGCACTTCGCCCAGCATCGCCCCGTTCCAGCCGAGCAAGGCACCGGCTACCTGCCCCAAGCCAAAGCCGATCCAGCTTGCGATCATGAACAATCCCAATCGGCGCAGGGTCCCGCCGCGCCACAGGTGAAAGGCTGCGCCGTAGGCGGTCGAGAGCAACGCCACGGTCAACAATATGGGGGTCATATGATAATGCCCTGCCCGATGGCGACCTCGCCATCGAACAGCACCAGCGCCTGGCCCGGCGTCACGTCGCGCTGCGGCTCGTCGAACTCGACGCGGATCGAGTCGCCCTGCGGGTAGGCCATCGCCGGCACCGCGCGCGCCGTGTAGCGAATCTTCGCTTCCGCGCGGAACGACCCGCTCGGCGCGACCCCGCTGACGTAGTGCATATCGCGCGCCACGCATTCGCGCCGGCCCAGTTCGGCGAGCGAGCCGACGATGAGCGCGTTGTCGGCGGCGTCCTTCGCAATGACGTACAACGGCTCGGCGGCGGCGAGGCCCAAGCCCTTGCGCTGGCCGACGGTGAAGAACGGCAAGCCGGTGTGTTGGCCCAAGACGTGTCCGGAAGTGTCGCGAATAACGCCCGGCCGAATCGCGTCCGGTGCGTGGCGTATCAGGAAGGCGCGATAATCGCCGTCGCCCAGGAAACACAAATCCTGGCTTTCCATCTTTTCGGCGACCGGCAGCTTCATCCGTGCTGCGTGCGCGCGCACCTCAGGCTTCGTCAGTTCGCCCAGCGGAAACATCACGTGCGCTAACTGCGCCTGGCCCAGCACGCTCAAGACGTAGGATTGATCCTTATTTCGATCGACGGCGCGCAGCAAGTGGTACGTGCCATCGACCTGCCGCACACGCGCGTAATGTCCCGTCGCCAGAGCCTGCGCGCCCAGTCCCAGCGCTTTGTTCAGCAGCATCTCAAAGCGAATGTGCCGGTTGCACTCCAGGCACGGGTTGGGCGTGACACCCGCCGCGTACTCGCGAACGAAAAAATCGACGACAATGGACTTGAACGAGTCGGCGATGTTGATCAGGTAAAAGGGGATGCCGAGTTGATCCGCGATGGATCGCGCAATGGCGACGTCGGCCGGCGTGCAGCAGCGGTTGGTGCGCGAGCCGCCTTCCTCGCTCCACAACTTGAGCATGATGCCGGCCACGTCGTAGCCCTGCTCGACCAGCAAGGCCGCCGCGACCGAACTATCGACGCCGCCGCTCATCGCGACGACGACGCGGGCGCTGTTGCGATCCATTACTTGAACACGTCCTTTACGGCAACTGCAAAGCCCGGCAACACGTCTTCACCGTCCAGCGTATCATCTTCAATAAGTCGCCGCACTTCACGTGAGGGCCGATAAACATGCACGCTGCGCGTTTTCGGATTGAGAACCCAGACTAATCGGACGCCGATGCCGAGATATTCCGCCACCTTCTCTTCAATTTCGCTCCATCGATCGGTGGGTGAGACCACTTCGACCACCAGATCGGGAGCGACATCCACAAATTTCGAGAGATCGGTGACTTGCGCCAGGCGCTCATTCGAGATGTACATGGCATCGACCGCGCGAATGGTATCCGGGTCGCGCGAAGTGAAGAGGCCGGTTTCGGCCCCAAAGACCAAACCGAGTTTCTTGGGTTCTACGAAGTTCAGCAGCTGCGAACCGATCTTAATGGTGAGTTTGCCGTGCTCGCCACCTGAAGGAGTCATCTTGATCAGCTCTCCTTTCACCAGTTCCGCACGGCCCGCATCGCTCATGTTCAGCAAGTCATCGGCCGTGAGCAACGTTCGAACAGCCATCATGCACCTCGCTTTCAGTTCATTGCGGACATCGGCGCGTGCTCCCTCAGTCGCGCGACGACGCGCGGCAGAACGTCCAGCACTATGTCGATGTCCTCCGGCTGCGTCAGATGCCCCAGCGTCAGGCGCAGCGATCCGACGGCCCACTCGCGCGGCAGGCCCATCGCCGTCAGCACGAACGACGGCTCGGCTTCGCCCGTGGTGCAGGCCGATCCGGTCGAGACGCAAATGCCCTCCAGGTCGAGCGCCAGCAGGGCAGATTCACCTTCGACGCCCTTCAGCGCAAACGATGCGCTATTGGGTAGTCGCCCGGTCGGATGGCCGGTGAGCTTCACGTCGGGCACGCGCTCTAGCACGCCCTTGACTAATCGATCGCGCAACGCGGGCAATCGCGCCGACTCGCTCGCGCGGTTTTCCGTTGCCAGCTTCAACGCCGCCGCCGCGCCGACCACGCCCGCCACGTTGACCGTGCCCGGCCGGCGACCGCGCTCGTGCCCGCCACCGGTCAGCGCCGGGACGAGTTCCGCCCCGCGTCGGACGTACAGAATGCCGACGCCTTTCGGGCCGTAGAATTTGTGCGCCGACAACGCGAGCAGATCGACGTTCAGATCATCGACCTTGAGGCTGAGCGCCCCGGCGGCTTGAACCGCATCGGTGTGAAAGACGATGCCCTTGCGCCTGGCGATTGCGCCGATCTCGCCAATCGGTTGAATCGTACCAACCTCATTGTTGGCGTACATCACGCTGATCAGGCCGGTATCGCGCCGGATCGCGCGGCCTATCGCATCGGGATCGACGCGGCCATAGTCGTCCACGTCGACGACGGTCAGTTCGAACCCGTGCAGGTCGTGCAACTGGTCAAGCGTATGCCCGACGGCGTGGTGCTCGATTGGCGTCGTGATGATGTGACTCCCCCGCCCAGTCTGGCGTGCCGCCCACGCCGCGCCGCGCAACGCCAGGTTATCGCTTTCTGTGCCGCATCCGGTAAAGACGACCTCCATCGGGTTGCAGCCCAGCACATCGGCGACAGTCGAGCGGGCTTGTTCCAGGGCTTTCAACGCCGCCCGGCCCGCGCCGTGAATCGACGACGTATTGCCGAACGCGCCGGCCCAATACGGCTGCATCGCTTCGACCACGCGCGGATCGACCGGCGTGGTCGCCGCGTGATCGAGATAGATCGTGCGCTGTGCTTCACTCATGGCTCCCCCTTGTGCCGGGTCGATTGTAGCACGCGCCCATAGCCCCGTCAACGCAATTGGTGTAAAATCGCGGCCGGGGCGATGCAGACCATCTACGTTTTGATCGGCGCGCCGGCTTGTGGCAAGACGCAATGGGCGTTACGCAACGCGAAGCGACTGGGCGCGTTCATCCTATCGGCGGATGTCGTGCGCGAGGCCATTCGCCAATCCGGCGGCGATCCGTTCGACGGCGATCGCGTCTTCGCCGAACTCGGCCAGCGGCTCAGCGAGCGCCTGTTGTCGGGCGACTCGGTGATTGTTGACGCCACGCACTGGCAGCGCCAATACCGATCGTACGCCGTGAGCGCGGCCCGCGCGGTGGGCGCGCGCATCGTCGGCGTGTGGTTCGATGTTCCGCTGGAGGTGTGCCTGCAACGCAACGATAGCCGCCTCGGCAGCAGTCCCGGTCTGCGCCGCGAAGACCCCGAGACGATCCGACGTATCCATGTCGGGCTTGAACTGCCTTCAATCGAAGAATTTGACGAAATCCATCGCATCCAGTATGCAACCGAATCCTGGTGATTACGCACACGTCAGCGAACCACGGAGGCAGTGCGAAGCCTCCCCGTGGGACGGAGACACAGAGGTTTCAAAGGGCCGCTTTCTCCGTGCCTCTATGTCTCTGTGGTGAGAGGTGAACAATCACCAGAGCCGAATCGCTTTGACCGCGAGAGACACCGGCTCAGGCCACGTCGAGCACAGGAGGCGAGCGTGAAACCCGATGACATTCGAGCCATCATCGAGCGAGCCGGGCGGGCCTGGGTCGCCGGCGACGCCGAATCCTTCGCGGCGCTGTTCACGCCCGATGGCGAATTCGTCGTGCCGGGCAAACGCTGGCAGAGTCCGCCCGCTATCCGCGAAGTGCTCGCCCGTTTTGCCGAGCGCTATTCGGACGTAAGAGTAGACATCCGGCGCATTATCGTCGACGGCGATCAGGCAGCGGTCGAATGGTATTGGGAGGACACGAAAAACGAGACCGGCGCTCGCAACCGGGCCGACGATGCGATCGTCGTCGATTTCCGGGATGGCCGGATCAGCCGCTGGCGCGAGTACATCGACACGAAGTCGCCGGCCACGAATTCGTAGGAGATGCCGATCTTGGAGAATGCATACCCGCCCGACTACTGGCCGCTGTTTGAAGCCTACCATCGCGTGCGCGAGCCGATTTACCGGGCGATCATCGCCGATGCACGGCTGACCCCTGATGCGCTCATTCTCGACGCGGCTTGCGGTGACGCATTCTACAGTTGGCTCCTGATCGACAGCCTGGGGCCAAAGGCGCGAATCATCGCCGTCGATCATAATCCGGCGCTGCTTCGCTCTCGACCCGGGCTCGGCGGAGCGATACAGCTCTGCTTGAGCGACCTGGAGTGCGCAGGACTGCGGCACCACGTCTTCGACACGATCTGGATTTGCCGGGCCATGCACTCGGCGCTCGATCCGCTGCGCCGATTGTCTGCGCTGGTGCCGCTGTTGCGATCGGGCGGACGGCTAATCGTGATCGAAAACGATCTCGCGCACTGCCCCATCCTCCCCTGGCCGGCCCGCTTCGAAAGCCGCATTCAGGCGGCGCTCCACCAATGCCTGGAGCGCCGCTGCCCGGACGGCGTATCGATCGAGCGCTACCACGCCGCCCGCCACCTGGTCGCCTGGCTGGATCAGGTCGGGCTGCGGCAAATTTCGATCCGCACGTATCTTGCGGAAGACGTCGCGCCCCTGACAAACGAGGTGGAAGCATACTGGAAACTGGCGATGGACTACCTGGGTCATCTGATCCAGCCATTCCTCGCGCCCGAGGATTGGCAAGCCTACTCACGCGCATTCGATCCTCAATCCCAAGATTACATGCTGACCAATCCCGGCTTCTACGGCCTT
Organism: Anaerolineae bacterium; assembly: GCA_036514635.1. Taxonomy (GTDB): domain Bacteria; phylum Chloroflexota; class Anaerolineae; order Fen-1058; family Fen-1058; genus DASSFZ01. The sequence continues at coordinate 57,997 of DATBWU010000155.1, forward strand.
GAACCGATCACTGTCGGCTGCGGCATTGCGCCGTGAAAACGCTTTACGTGCTGATTGGCGCGCCGGGGTCGGGTAAGAGCACCTGGACGCGCGAAAACGCGGGACGGCTGGGCGCTGTCACGATCGGCTCAGACGACGTGCGAAACGATTTTCGGGCCAGCGGCCGGAATCCTACCGACGGCGATGCCGTCTTTGCGGAGGTCGAGCGCCGTGCACGCGATCGATTGTTGGCCGGTCAAAATGTGATCCTCGATGCGACGCACTTCCTACGCCGGTATCGGGCCTACGCCGTCAACCTGGCCCGTCAACTCGGCGCACGCCGGGTCGCCATCTGGTTCGACGTGCCTCTCGACGAGTGCTTGCGCCGCAATGCCGACCGGCCGGGATCGGCGTTCGGGAGTGAGAGCGTGCCCGCCCAGGTCGTCCGCAAGATATTCGAGCGTCTTCAGCCGCCGGGTTCCGACGAGTTCGACGTGATTCAGCGCATCACATCGGAAGAGGTCTCGGCTTGACCGCACCGGAGCGCGGCTTATAATGCCGGAGTGAACTTTCACCGCCGAGAACGCCGAGAGCGCAGAGAGAGATGAAATGTCTCGGCGGTCTCCGCGTACTCTGCGGTCAACTAAGGAGACGACATGATGTTGATTGATTTTGTGACTGCACGTGAGATTCTGGACTCGCGCGGCAACCCGACGGTCGAAGTGGAAGTCGCGCTGGAAGACGGATCGTGGGGGCGCGCTGCCGTGCCGTCCGGCGCATCCACCGGCGAGCACGAGGCCGTCGAGCTGCGCGACGGCGACAAGGCTCGCTACGGCGGCAAGGGCGTGCTGAAGGCCGTCGAGAACGTGAACGGCGTCATCGCCGATCAGGTGATCGGCATGGACGCTACGGATCAAGTCGGCGTCGACGAGATGCTGCTGGACCTGGATGGCACGCCGACCAAGTCGAAGCTCGGCGCGAACGCCATCCTCGGCGTCAGCCTGGCCGTCGCCAAAGCCGCGGCCAATTCGCTCGAGCTGCCGCTGTATCGTTACGTCGGCGGCGTCGAGGCGCGCGTGCTGCCCGTGCCGATGATGAACATCCTCAACGGCGGCAAGCACGCCGACGACTCGACCGACTTGCAAGAGTTCATGATCCTGCCCGTCGGCGCGCCGACCTTCGCCGAGGCGCTGCGCTGGGGCGCGGAGACGTACGCTGCGCTGAAGAAGGTGTTGAAGAAGCGCGGCTACAACACCAACGTCGGCGACGAGGGCGGCTTCGCGCCGTCGCTCAAGAGCAACGAAGAAGCCTTCGAGGTGATCATGGAAGCGATCTCGGCGGCCGGCTACAAGCCGGGCGAGCACATCTTCCTCGGCACCGACCCGGCTTCGTCCGAGTTCTACGAAAACGGCAAGTACGTGCTAAAGAAGGAAGGCAAGGCGCTGAGCAGCGCCGAGATGGTCGAGTTCTACGTGCGATTGGCCGAGAAGTATCCCCTCATCTCGATCGAGGACGGCCTGGCCGAGAACGACTGGGACGGCTGGAAGATGATCACCGCGCGCCTGGGCGATCGCCTGCAACTGGTGGGCGATGACTTGCTGGTGACCAACGTCGAGTTCGTCACGAGGGCCATCGCCGAGAAGGCGTGCAACTCGCTGCTGTGCAAGGTCAACCAGATCGGCACGCTGACGGAAGCCATCAATGCCTCGCGGCTGAGCCAGCGCGCGGGCTGGAGCGTCGTCGTGTCGCACCGGTCGGGCGAGACGGAAGACTCGACCATCGCCGACATCGCCGTCGCGCTGAACGCGGGCCAGATCAAGACCGGCGCACCGGCTCGATCGGATCGCATCGCCAAATACAATCAGCTCCTGCGCATCGAGGAGGAGTTGGGCGATAGCGCGATGTACGCGGGCAAGAGCGCATTCCCGAGACTGAAGTAATCGAGGCAACGGATAAGAACGGGTAAACGGATGCTCGACGGTATCCGTTTATCCGTTGCTTCGCGCCAATCCTCAATCTGCAATCGTATGAACCCGATCTTGCTCGATTTCCCCGACTCTTTCGACACCGAGCGGCTGACCATCCGCGCGCACCGCGTCGGTGATGGCGCGCAAATCGCTGAAGCCGTGCGCGAGTCGCTGGACGCGCTGCGGCCATGGATGCCGTGGGCGCAAGATGAACCGAGCGCCGAGGCTCAAGAGGCCCGTATTCGACATTGCATCGCCGGCTGGATCGGGCGTAAAGACCTGGGGCTTTTGCTGTTTCTCAAAGGCCGCGACACACTCGTCGGCAGCAGCGGCCTGCATCGCATCGATTGGGATGCGCGGTGTTTTGAAATCGGCTACTGGGTGCGGACGAAGTTCGCCGGGCAGGGCTACGCCACCGAAGCGGTCAACGGTATCACCCGATTCGCATTCACGCATCTCAAGGCCAATCGCGTCGAGATTCGCTGCGACGCGAAGAACGTCCGCAGTGCGGCGATCGCCAAACGCTGCGGATTTCTGCTGGAGGGCGTGCGGCGGCACGATAGTCTCGGTGTCGATGGCGACCTGCGCGACACGCTGGTCTTCTCCAAGATCGGCCTGGATGAGTTCCACTGGTACGACTGACGACGAAAGACGAACGACGGAGGGCGAAAACGATCTCTTCGCACACGATTCACCTTCGTCATTCGTCTATGGTCCTTCGTCTCTCTTCAGATGAATGTCGAACCCGTCACTCTTGAAGGCAAGGTCATCCGGCTTGAGCCGCTCTCGCTGGATCATCACGCGCAACTGTGCCAGGTGGGCCTGGAGCCGGGCATCTGGCGCTGGACGACGACGGCGGTTAGCACGCCGGACGACATGCGCGCTTACATCGAGAATGCGCTGAAGGCGCAGGCAGAAGGGTCGGCCCTGCCCTTCGCGACGATCGAGAAGTCCGCTGGCCGCGTCGTGGGCAGCACGCGCTTCGGCAACATCGACCGGGCCAACCGCCGCGTCGAGATTGGCTGGACGTGGATCGGGCTGCTGTGGCAACGCACGCCGGTCAACACCGAGGCGAAGTACCTGATGTTGCGGCACGCCTTCGAGACGTGGGGCTGCATCCGCGTGGAACTGAAGACCGACGTGCTCAACGAGCGCTCGCGCAACGCCATCCTGCGTATCGGCGCGAAGCAGGAAGGCATCCTGCGCCAGCACATGATCGTGCCAGGCGGGCGACTCCGCGACTCGGTGTACTTCAGCATCATCGACCGCGAGTGGCCGGAAGTGAAAGCGCGGCTGGAAGAGAAACTGGCGCGCCCATTCCTTATCAGAGCACAACAAACCACGGAGACACGAAGACACGGAGAGACGTAGCCCATCTCAGTGCCTCCGTGTCTCCGTGGTTCCATGAAGACCACGCCGAAGATGCCCCGAACCGAACAAGGTATCGATGTCAGCCTGAAGCGCAACCGCTACACCGCCATCCCGCGCACGCTGTGCTTCATCACGCGCGGGCGCGACGAGGTGCTGCTCTTGCGCGGCGCGCCGACGAAACGCATCTGGGCGAATCGATACAACGGCATCGGTGGGCACGTCGAGCCGGATGAAGACATCCTGTCCTCGATGGCGCGCGAGCTGCGCGAAGAAACCGGCCTCACGGTCGGGCGTCTTGCGCTGCGCGGCATCGTCAACGTCAACACGGGCGATTCGGTCGGTATCATCGTATTCGTTTTTTCGGCGGAGTACACCTCGGGCGAGGTGAGGTCTTCCGAAGAAGGCGCACTCGAATGGGTTCAACGCGATCGATTGGCGTCGCTCCCGCTGGCGCCGGACTTGCCGGCTATTCTGGCGCGCATCTTCGACGCCGCTCCCAATACTCCACCCTTCTTCGCTTACACGCATTACGACGAAAACGATCAACTCGTCATCGAGTTCGCCGATGCCGCGAACTGAGAGCCTGTTTGAAAAGCCCTGATGATTAACCGCCACGCCCCCGCCCAGCGCGCCCCCGCTGCTGCGCAGCGGACAGGGCGTATCCGACGCATCGCGTCGGGGGCGCGCTAGGCGAGTCACCACCCCCTGAAGGGGGCAAGCGACACCAAGAATCGCAAAGCTTCCTTTGAGCCTTGGTGTCTTGGTGGTGAGTTTCAAGACAGCCTGAGGGATTCCGATCTTGAAGAAGCCCAGTCGACTGGAACGCCGGATCGCCGCTGCGCTGAAGAACGAAGACCTGGACGCGCTTGTGCTCGCGCTCGGCGCACGCGGCACTGGGCACGCCGCCGTCAGTGCTGATCCGGGCACGGCGCGCACCGCCGACAAGCGCTTGGCCGCCAGGATGATTCGCGCACACTTTGCCGATCGGCCGCGCGATCTCTCGGCGTGGTGCAAGCAGCTGCTGGCACGCCCCGACCACAACACGCACGAAGTCGGATTGATCCTGCTGCCCGACGTGTACACGCTGCATCCGATCTACGCCCAACGCCAACTGCTGAAGTTTGCCGACAGCCCCAACTGGGAAGTGCGCGAATTTGCGGGAAGCGTCGCCGGGCAGATCCTCGACGAGCACTTCAACATGTTCTACCCGGTGATGAAGAAGTGGTCGCGCCATGCTTCGGAGAATGTGCGGCGCGCCGTAGTGATTGCGACCATGCAGGCCTCGGACGCGAAAAAGCCGGAGCGCGGGCCAAAGTTGATGCGCCTGCTCGATCCGCTGATGGCCGATCCGGCGCGCTACGTGCGCGTCAACCTGGGCCAGTTCGCCATCAGCCTGTCGCTGTTGAAGAACTACCCTGAATTGACGCTCAAGTGGCTAAACGCGCAGTCGCGCAAGGCCGACGAAAACGTGCGCTGGAACGTGGCGATGGTGTGGAGCGCGGTCGGCGGGCGGAAACATGCGGTGGAGGGCGCGCGCCTTCTGCATCGGCTGGCCGCCGATGATCGGCGCTTCGTGTGGCGCGCGGTCGCCAGCGCGGCGGTGAAGCTGGGTCGTGCCCGGCCTGATGTGGTCAAGCCGCTCGTCCGCAAATGGCGAACCGATCCCAGGCGCAAGCACGCGGCGGCAGTCGTCGCCTATTACCTGAAGTGACAAAGTGACAAAGCCCATGCCCGAATGTGAACCGACCCTCACCAGCCTGGCCTTCGATCGCGCCGCGTCGTTCTACGACGACACGCGCGCCCTGCCCGCCGACATCTCCGGGCGCGTCACACAAGCGATCCTCGACCTGGCCCCACCCGGTCAGCCGATACTCGAATGTGGGGTGGGCACCGGGCGCATCGCCGCGCCCGTGTTGATGCGAGGCGCGCCGCTGATCGGCATCGATCTGTCGATCGAGATGATGCAGCGCCTGCGGGCAAAGGTCGATCACGCGCGGCTGGCGCAGGCCGATATTTCACGTCTACCCTTTCCCGATGCCACCTTCGGCGCGATCCTCACGGTGCACGTCCTTCATCTGGTCGGCCCGTGGCGCGAGGCGCTGCGCGAGTTCAAGCGCGTGCTGCGCCCCGGCGGCGCTTACCTCAACTCACACAACTTCCGCCGCCCCGACTCGCCCAACGCCCGGCTGCGCGAGCGCTGGCACAACCTGGTCGAAGCACGCGGCTATTCCTGGCGTCGCCCCGGCGCGCAGAACCACGAGCAAGTCGTCGACGAGCTGCGCTCGATGGGTGCGCGCGTCGAAGAGGTCTTCGTTGGATCGTGGACGCAAACGGTCACGCCGCAACAAGAGCTCGAATCGATTGCGAGCCGTGTGCACTCGGACACGTGGGACGTGCCGGATGACGTCCTGGCGGGAACCGCCGCCGAGCTGCGCGCCTGGGCCATCACCGAGTATCGCGATTTAAGCACCCCCGTTCCAATCGAGCGGCGCTTCAGCTTCGACGTAACCCGCTTTTGAGATTTGTCGACCGCTTAACCGCCGAGGCCACGGAGAACGCGGAGGAATCCTGAGAATCTCTGCGCCCTCAGCCTCCTCGGCGGTGAAATCCTCGCGCGGGAATCAAAGACTTCAGGGATCAGGTTCTCATTTCACCACGATCACCGCCGGAACCGCGATCCACGAATCGATGCCCCACACGCCGTCCGCCGTTCGCGCCATCAGTCCCGATGACGTGCCGCCATCCAGATTCAACGCCGCGTCTAGTTCGAGGTCCGATTGCGACAGCCACATCGCCAGATCGGTCAGGCTGAAGATCGGGCGCGGGCTGACCAGGAACACGATGCGCCCGGCCCGATCGAGGCCAACCACGCTGCGCGGCGCGATGTCGCCGTCGTCGCGAATCCGATCATTCGCCGCCCGATGATTGAGCAGCATCGGGAATGACTGCACCATGTGCTCGAACGTCTCGGCCGGCGAGTAGGGCTGCAAGATGAGCGAGCGCACCTGCACGCGCCCTTGACTGACGCCGAACAACCCTCCCAGGTCGACATACGACTCGCCAAACGCCTGCCCATCCGAAATCAACAGCCCCAGCGCGCGATTGTCTGTGCCGAAGAAGCCGCCGTTGATCACCAGCCGGGCCTGCTCGGCGTCCAGCCACTCGCCGACGCGGCGGGGCCGATCGGGCGAATAGCGCACCTGAAACGAGGCCAGGCTCGGATCGACGCGCGCGATCAACAGCCGGTCGTGGCGGCTTGCGTTGATCACACTCAATTCGCGGACCTCGATGCCGGCGCTGACGGTCTGCCAGCCGGTATCCGGGGCGATCGGAGTCAGGGTCGGGGTTGGAGTGAAAGTGAGTTCGTCGATCGGGCTGCAGGCCGCCATCAGCCAGGCTGCAACGACGAGGCACAGCGGTTTCACTGCGAATCGCCTGACTGGACACCGAGCACTTTGGGCAGGATGAGGATCGCGCCGGGCACTTCGCGGCCGGAGTCCGCGCCCCATATTTGATCGCCAGCCTGCACCAACATGCCCGCCGAGCTTCCGCCGTCGAGGTTGAGCGCGCTATCGAGATTGAGATCACTGTGGAAGAGCCAGTTGCCCAGGCCATCCAGCGTGAAGACTGCTGACGGCATCAGCACGAACATCAAGTAACCCGCGCCATCGATGCCGACGACCAGGCGCTCGGCGGGTTCGCGCGAGCGGGAGCACGGCCTGTAGGAACGCTCGATTCGATAGATCATCTGCAAACATGGATTGAGGACATGCCGGGGTAGAATCAGGAAGGGATACGACTCGATCGAGGCGAGGATGCGCGTGCCGTCGGTCAGGTAGCGCTCCGACACACGCCGGATCGA
>DATBWU010000156.1:0-2287 GCA_036514635.1 Anaerolineae bacterium
ATCCGCCGTGTTCGTGCTGACGTGGATCGGCGTGATGCTCCTGCCGACGATCCTGTCCGAAGATACGCCGCACTTCCTGCGCGCCGTCGGCGTGCTGCCGGTGGCGATGATCGTCCCGGCGCTGGGGTTGGATTGGCTCGCGCAAAAGGCGAAAGGCCACGGAGACACAGAGACACAGAGAGAAATAAGGAGAAAACTCCGTGCCTCCGTGCCTCTGTGGCTAATCATCGGTGCTCTTGGGTTATCGGCGTTGTGGACGATGCGCGATTACGCGCCCTACGCGACCAGCGCCGAAACCGGTTATGCCTTCGAGGCTGGCGCGGTCGAGTTGGCCGACACCATGAATCGATTCAGCGTGAGCGGGTTCCGCATCATCGCCGACGACGTGTATCTCCGGGAATGGACGGCGATCCCGTTTATGCTTCAGCACTCGCCCGACGTGCTGATTTCGTCCGAAGCCGATCTGCCACCTCAGCCCGATGCGCCTGCGCTGCTCGCCGCCTGGCCGTATGCCGATTGGCTCTCGCGCTTGAAGGCTTGGCCCGCCCCGATTCAGATTCAGGTGCAGGCCGGGCCGATGGTCAAAGGCGATCGCGATCCGCAACCTTATGCAATGGCCGTGCTGGCCCAAATCGAGCCGCGCCATCTGATCACTGACTCACTGATCACTGACCCACTGATCACTGGCCCACTGATTACTGACTCAGCCTTAGCGACCTTCGATGGCGGCATCCGGTTGCTCGGTTACAAGATTGACGATCGGAGCGACGAATGGCGCTTGCGCACGCTGTGGCAGATCGAGCAGCCGGTGTCGAGCGACGTGACGATCTTCGTCCATCTACTCAGCGAAGGGGCATCCATCGCCACAGCCGACGGCGATGCCGGCGACGGCCTGTACCCCATGCGCGCCTGGCGCGTCGGCGACGTGATCATCGACGAACGCCGCGTGCCGCTGCCGCCTGACGCAAAACGTGCTCAGTTGTCGATGGAGATCGGCCTGTATGATCGACAGACGACTGCGCGCGTGAAGGTGATTGAAACGCCCGTGCCGGTATCGAGCGATGCGCTGCAACTCGGCGCGCCCGGCAGCCCGGGACCATAGGGTGTTTTACCGCAAAGACGCAACCCCGCAAAAGAATGCGGGGCAGGCGGGCGCGAAGAAAACCTGCGAGAATTACTTGGTGTTCTTGGCGTCTTCGCGGTGAGATTCTCTTTCAGTCAGACTGGAACGAAGCACAATGGAGTTCAAGCGCACACTTTTCTGGTTCGCGCTTCTCGCCGCGATGCTCTCGGCGCTGCCAGGCACAGCCGTGGCCGCACCCGCATCGCAGCAGAGCAAGAACCTGTTGACCAACCCCGGCTTCGAGGGCGACTACGTCGCGCAGTCGGCCACCGCCTCCGTCGCGAACGGTTGGACGCCGTGGTGGCTGCCGCACCAGCCAGACGATCCCGACTGGCGGAACCAGCAGCCCAACTTCGAGGCGGCGACGCAGCCCGAGCGCGTGCACGGCGGATCGCAGGCGCAGCAGATCGCCAGTTTCTATGAGTCGCACACGGCCGGCGTGCACCAGCGCGTCAACGTCACCGCCGGGGCCGACCTGCGCCTCTCGGCTTTTGGCAAAGGCTGGACCTCGGCGAGTGATGATCCGCTGAATGTGTCGGTGTCGGGCACGGATTTGCGCATGCGCATCGGCGTCGATCCGTTTGGCGGAACAGACCCGCTCAGCCCGAATATCCAGTGGTCGCAGCCGATCAACGCCGCCGATTCGTGGGTGCGTTTCGAGGTGTATGCACGCGCGCAGTCGAGCAGCGTGACGGTCTTCCTGTATTCCTCGCCATTCGACGCGCGCCGCCACAACGACGTGTATTGGGACGATGCCGAGCTGGTCTCGCTGTCCGGCGCCGCCGCCGCAACTGCGCAGGCCAGTTACCCGACCCCGACGCTCACACCAATCATTCCGACCGCGACACCGGTGACTGTGGTTCAGGGACAGAACCTGCTGAAAAACCCCGGCTTCGAGGAAGGCTGGTTCACTCCCTGCTCGTGGAAAGGCGATCTGCCGTGGAACCACATCTCGTGCGATCCCTGGTACGAGGAACTGATGCTCCGCTGGAACACGGTGCAGACGCCGGTGGGCTGGACGGCATGGTGGCAGATTCCGATTACCGATACCGCCCGCTCCGACTTTTACACCTATCCCAACCGCTGCCCGCGCGGTGCGCCTGAGAGCTGCGTGCCCTGGCACAACCCTGAGTATGGCGGCACAGACTGGATTCGCGTCGGCCC
>DATBWU010000157.1:0-3236 GCA_036514635.1 Anaerolineae bacterium
TTCGCTTTTTCAGCCCGGTGATTCATCACCGGGCGTTGCCCACGAATTACCGAATGCTCTCGGATGAATTACTTGACCGACGATATGGCCCGCGCCATCGATTCGGATGTTCCGTATCACGATCTCGCAGGCTATTGGAAATGGCGTGGTCGTGTTGATCAAGCCAAAGCGCATCGCAGCAAGAGAAGATAGCTTGTCCTCGGAGGTCCCATGAGCGCTCAACCCGAACCTGCTCCAGCCCAGGCCGCATCGCAAAACTACACCTGCCCCAAGTGTGGCGGCGACATGAAGTTCGACGCCGCAAAAGGCATGCTGGCCTGCCCCTTCTGCGGCCACAGCATGCCCTCGCCCGAAACGTCCGAAGTGGTGCAGGAGCACGACCTGATCGCCGTGCTTCAAGACACGTCGGGCAAGGCGCACGGCTTCGGCGCAGCGGTCAAGTCGTTCAAGTGCCAGTCGTGCGGCGCGACGACCAACGTCCAGCCCAACGTCACCTCGACGACGTGCCCCTTCTGCGGATCGAACCAGGTGCTCGAGCAACAGCCCGATCCGAATCTGATCCAGCCCGAGTCGGTAATCCCGTTCGGCGTCGACGAGTCGCGCGCGAATCAGTTGTTCCGCGACTGGCTGGGGCGCGGCCTGTTCCACCCCAACGACCTGAAGAAATACGGCGGCGGCCAGAAACTGAGCGGCGTGTACCTGCCGTTCTGGACGTTCGACGCGCACGCCGAAAGCGACTGGCGCGCCGAGTCGGGCGATTACTACTACGTCAACGAGATGGTGTGGGTGACGCGCGACGGCAAGCGTGTACAAGAGACGCGCCGCGTGCAGAAGGTGCGCTGGTATCCATCCAGCGGGCACCGTTCGGACGATCACGACGACGTGCTGGTGTATGCGACCAAGTCGATCGACGTGAAAATCCTCCAGAAGATTTATCCGTTCGACACCAAGAAAGTGGCGCCCTACAATCCAAGCTACCTCTCCGGCTGGGGAGCCGAATCGTACCAGATTCCGCTGGCCGAAGCGTGGCAACTGGGGCAGAGTATCGTCGACGGCGAGCAGTATTCCCGCTGCGGCCGGGACGTGCCGGGCGACACGCATCGCAATCTGCGCGTCAACACGCGGCTGTCGAATCTGAAGTACAAGCACGTGCTGCTGCCGGTGTGGCTGGCTTCGTACCGCTACAACAACAAAGTGTATCGCTTCATGATCAACGGCCAGACCGGCGAAGTGCAGGGCCAGAAGCCGATCTCGTGGATCAAGGTGGCGATTGCGGTCGTGATCGCGCTGATTATCATCGGCGTCATCGTGTACTTCGTCAGCCAGGCCCAGAGCGATAAGAGCGGTATGCTGATTCAGCAATACGCGATGATACAGATGCTGCTGGTTGGCTAGGTTGATAGTTGGATGGTTGGTCAAGCCATCGGCCAACGAGCGAACCAACCAACAAACCGGCCAACACATTAGCCAACACGCATGTTCACGCGCTTCGCCAGACGCTCACTGCCTCAAATCGAGGGCGCGCTCGCCGTCCACGGTCTTCAGTCGCCCGCCGAGATCGTCCGTGATCGGTGGGGCGTGCCGCACATCTACGCCGAATCGATCGAGGATGCCTTCTTCGCGCAAGGTTTCGTCCACGCGCAGGATCGGCTATGGCAGATGGATGTGAATCGCCGCGCGGGTCTGGGTTGCTTGAGCGAGATGTTCGGCGCGATGACGCTCGACCTCGATCGCTTCGCGCGGACGATCGGGCTGGCGCGCGCGGCGCAGGCCGAGCTCGACGCGACCGATCCCGATTCGCTGGCGCGGCTCGATGCGTTCGTCGCCGGCGTCAATGCGTGCGTCGGGCGCGGCGTGCGGCCTGTCGAGCATCGCTTGTTGCAAGCGAAGGTCGAGCCGTGGACGCGCCTCGATACGGCTGCGTGGGCGATGATGCTGGCCTGGGGCCTGTCGTGGAACTGGGAATCGGAGTTGGAGCGGCTGGCTTTGTGGAAGTGGCTGGGGCCGGAGCGCGCCGCCGAGGTGGAATCGGACTACCCCGATTCGCAGGCCACCGTCTTCGACGAAACGAGCGGGATCGAGGAGGTCTGCGCGCATCTGCTGGAAGCGTATCGCCGCCTGGGCGAGTGGCTGCCGCGATCGAGCAAAGGCGCAGGCAGCAACAACTGGGTGTTGGGCGCGAGCCGCACCGCCACCGGCAGGCCGATGCTGGCAAACGATCCGCATCTGCGCCTGAGCCTGCCGTCACTGTGGTACGAGAATCATCTCATCGTCAAAGACCGCTTGAATGTCACCGGCATCACGATGCCCGGCGTGCCCGGCGTGATCCTGGGCCATAACGAGCGCATTGCTTGGGGCGCGACGGCGGTGATCGCCGATACTCAAGACCTGTACCTCGAACGGATCGATCCGAACGACCCCTCGCGTTATCAAACGCCGAACGGCTGGGAGCCAGTCCAGACCGCCCGCGAATCGATCCGCATCCGCTTCCGGCGCAAGCCGGTCGAGCACATAGTCCGCCGCACGCGCCACGGCCCGCTCATCACCCCCTCACACTCTCATACCCACCTCGCCCTCAAGTGGACCGTCCATCAACCCGGCCAATGGCTGCACGCGCTGTTCGCGATCAACCGCGCGACGGACTGGGACTCTTTCAAAGAAGCGCTGCGCGGATGGCACGCGCCTGCGATCAACATGGTCTACGCCGACGTCGAAGGTCGCACCGCCTATCGCATGGCGGGACGCATTCCGATCCGCAAGCAGGGTCACGGCCTGACGCCCGCTGCCGGCTGGACGGACGATTACGAATGGATCGGCGAAATCCCCTTCGACGAATTGCCTGAACAAACCATCCAACCATCCAACCAGCCAACCAGCCAACCATCCAACTATCCAACCATCGTCACCGCCAACAACCGCGTCGTCGGCCCGGGCTATCCCTACTTCATCAGTCACGAATGGCTGAACGGCCACCGCGCGGCGCGCATTCGCCAACGGCTCGATGCGTGCGAGCGCGTCTCGATTCAGGATTCGCTGTCGATCCAGATGGACGTGAAATCGCTCGATGCACCGGAGCTTGTCGAGCGTTTGCTGAAACTCGAACCTCGCACGAAACGCGAAGCCGCCGCGCTGGATCGGCTGCGTGATTGGGACGGCGTGCTTTCCGCCGGCAGCGTCGCAGCCACCCTCTACGAAGTGACGCAGATCGAGCTGGTGCGGCTGCTGTTCGCCGACCG
>DATBWU010000158.1:0-15223 GCA_036514635.1 Anaerolineae bacterium
TGGGAGCCGCAGTTGCGCACCCCGTCAATGGTCAGCAGCTCACGACAGGCCTGAGCCGTGATCCGCCACATTTCCGGGTGGGACGTGCCGGGCTTGGTGATCCAGTGCATCAGGAAGTCCCGCTCCTTGAACGACGGCAGCAGTTCCTGCCCGAGGGCGGGCCATACTCCCACGCCGGCCAACACGAGGACGGTGACGGTGACGTACGCCATGCGCGGTGCGCGAATGATCGGCGCAAGCAGCCTGTCGTAGACCCGGTGGAGCCAGGTCACGATTGGCGACTGGCGGTGCTCGATCGGCGCATTGCCCAAGAGAATCAAGACCATCGCCGGCGTGACGGTCAGCGCGACGAACGGGGAGACCAGCCCTGCAATCACATAGGCGCTGGCCAGGGGCTGAAAGAACGCGCCCGACAGGCCTTGCAGGAAGAAGACCGGCAGCAGCGCCGAGATTTCGATCAGCGACGCGTAGACGATGGCGCCGCGCACTTCGAGCGAGGCCTCCAGCACAATCCTCCAGGTTGGCTGGGTGCTCCCCTCCTTGCGCAGTTGGCGGAGACGCCGCACGATGTTTTCGACGTCGACGATGGCGTCGTCCACGACGGCGCCGATGGCGATCGCCAGCCCCGCCAGGGTCATCACATTGATGGTCACGCCGCGCAGGTTGAGCACCAGCAGCGAGGCCATCAGCGACACCGGGATGATCGTGGCGCTGATCAACGCCACGCGCCACTCGAAGAGGAAGAACAGGAGAACGACCACCACCAGCACGCCGCCGACGAGCAGTGACTCGGTGAGATTGTCGATCGACTGCTCGACGAAGGTCGCCGGCCGGAAGATGGTGGTGTCGATGTCGATACCGGGCAGGCCGGGCCGCATCTCGTCGATCGCGGCTTCTACCCCCCGCGTCACGTCCAGCGTGTTGGCCCAGGGCAGCTTTTCGACGATCATCATCAGGCCGGGACCCTCGTTGATCACGGCATCCCCGATGAGCGGCAAGGTGCCCCAGACCACATCGCCCACGTCGCTCAAGCGCAGCGGCGTCCCGTCGGGCTTCTTTCGATCGTTGATGGGCACCTGGGCCAGCGTTTCCGGCGTGATGACCGGCAAGACGGATCGGATCCCGATCCGTTGATTAGGGGTATCGATGAACCCCCCGGTGCCGATGACCGATCCTTCTGAAAACTGCAATAACCCGACGTCCAGGGCGTTCGCGGTGACTTCCATGACCTCCTCGAGCGAAACGTTGTACGTGCGCATGCGCTCCAGATCGACCTGCACCTGCGGGCTCTTGATCCGCTCGCCCCAGATGGGCGCATTGGCCACGCCGGGCACGTCCAGCAGGCGCGCCCGGATCTTCCAATAGGCGATCATCGACAAATCCATCAGGTCATACTTGTCCGAGGAAATTCCGATCTTCATGGCCCGGCTGGTCGACGACAAGGGTTGGATCATGACGGGCGGGGCGGCCCAGGTGGGCAACGTTACCGCGGCAATGCGCTCATTCACCAACTGTCGTGCACGGATGAGGTCGGTGCCGGGCTTGAAGATGAGGACGATGTCCGACAGGTCGGGAACCGACCTGGAACGCATCACGTCTAGCCCCGGCACCCCGTTGAGCGCGTGCTCCAGCGGAACGGTGACCAGTTCTTCCACGGCTTCCGCCGACAGTCCGAGGCTTAAGGTCTGGATCTCCACCTTGGGCGGCGCGAACTCGGGAAAGACGTCCACCGATGTGTTGCTCAGTCGGGCGACGCCAAAGATCATCAGCGCCGCGGCGAAAAACACCACCAGATATCGAAACCGTAGACTTGTTTGAACAATCCAACGCATGGGATCACCTCTCGGCGCAGTCGGAGCGGTAGCCGACGGCAGGCCACAGGCAGCTGTCGGTGGTCTGCCGTCCTTGTACCGTAAACCGATTCGGAATTCGCTTTAATGTCCCCGCCAACCCAGACTCGGCGCTGAGAGCCTGTCTGAAAAGCAGGAGGATTGCAGCTGGATCGCCGACTCACTTGCCCCCGTAGCGAAGCGGAGTGGGGTTAGTCGGCATTTTGACCGGCTGAAGCCGGTGCGCCCAGGCTTTTCAGACAGCCTCTGAACAACTCGGCCGAGATTCCCGTACGATCCGGTCACCCCGTCATTTTGACACGCCGGTCTCGGCGCCATACAGCAAGGCCCCTCCGACGGTCACAACGGCCGTGCCAACGGGTGGCCCCTCCAACAGAACCGCCCGGTCACCCTCTATGTAGTCGACATTGATGACCTGTCGAACGAAGACCAGGGGTTCGGGGTTGGCGTACGCCCAGGTCTCGCCGTGCAGGCCGTATATCACCGCAGCGTAGGGGACAACCAGTCGCTGCGTCCCGTTCACCTGCTCTTCACGAATTGGGGCTGTCTGGATGTCGAGCCGTTGAGCCGCCTTCTCGGTCAGCACCACGCGCTTGAACTCCGACCCTTCAATCTCCTCGACTACAGCGGGCTTTACGCCTGCCGCGCTTGCTGACGTCCGTGAGCACGCCGCAAGTGGTAGAGCGGCAATGATCAGTACCAGAATCATCCATCGATTACGGTGCTGCATGTCTTCCTCCTCTGCATCGATCTTCTTCGTATTCAGGTCAACCTAATGCCTGGCAGGTCGATTGACGCTCCCCGTCGCTTTCCGCCGGACACTTGCACCCACTTGCCGTGCAAGTGCGGTGTATGGCACGCTCGTCCAGGTAGCGGCGGGAGCGTAAACTGACTGAGAACCTGCTCTAGCTCGCCGGGGCAGGTTCAGCGATGAACTCCATGACCGGTTCACGGCTCGACCCAAAACGCAAGTACAGGGCCGGTAAAACGAACAGGTCGAGCAACGTCGAAGTGACCAGGCCACCCAGGATGACGATGGCCATCGGGCGCACGATTTCGAAACCGGGCAGGTCGCCGAGAAGCACGAAGGGGAACAGAGCCAGCGCCGTAGTGAACGTCGTCGTCAAGATTGGCGCCAGCCGCTCGCGCGCCCCACGCAGGACCAGCTCCGGCCCGAAGGTCTGGCCTTCGCTGTGTTCGAGATGCTGAAAGTGACTGATCATCACAATGCCGTTACGCACCGCAATCCCCAGCACCGTGAGAAAACCAAACAGCGAACCGACCGAGACGCTCTGCGCGCCGCCGCCGAGGAGCGCCGCCAGCGCGCCGCCCGCCAATGCCATCGGCAGGGTCAAGATGGCGACAACGGCCAGACGCCAACTCCTGTAGGCGGCCTGCAAGAGAAGGAATATCCCGATCAACGCGACGGCTCCGGTGAGGAGCATGCGCTGCTCGGTAGCCTGCCGCGCCGCGTACTCGCCTTGCACTTCGGCGTGGTATTCCAGTGAGAACGGGAAGTTCTTCAAGGCCGTCTTGACATCGCCTGTCACCGCGAGGGCATCACGCCCCCCCACGTTGAAGGCAACGTCAAGGTAAGGCGAAATCGCTTCACGATGTATGACGATCGGAGCCGATGTGATGCGCACGTCGGCTACATCTCCCAAACGCACGTGATCGCCGCCGGGCGTTTCAATCAGCAGCTCGCGAATATCGGTCAGGCTGTTGCGTATTTCGGGCACGCCCCACACGACCACGTCGAACACCTTCTGTTCTTCGAACAGGCTGCCGACCTGAAGGCCCGACAACAAGATGGCCGCCGCCCGGCGTACATCGCCCGGTTTGATGCCATGGGTTTGGGCTGAGGCGAGGTCGACCTCGATTTCCAGTGTAGCTTCCTCAACCGGGAGCACGACATGCGGATCGACAACGCCGGCAATCCCGGCAATGGCTTGCCGCACCCTCTCCGCTTCGCTGCGCAGGACATCCAAGTCCTCGCCAAAGACGCGCACGGTGATGCCATCGCTGGTGCTCGTTTGTGGCTGGCTGAGCGTCTGCTGTAAATAGGTGCTCACCTCGCGAGACAGCCCGGCATAGCCGTCCACCGTTTCTTGAACGGCGGCCACGGTCGCGTCATAGTTAGCCGCAGGATCGATGCTGACCCATAGCTGGGCGGAATTGATGCCGACCACTTGATCCCCAAACACAGCGCGCCCCACGTGGCCACCCACGTTGCGGATGCCGGGAATGGCTCGCAGCTCTTGACTGGCCCGAGCCACGATCCGGTCCATTTCCGGTCGAGACATGCCGGGCGTGCCTTCCAGCTGGATCATGAGGTATGGCTCTTTGAACGTGGGCAGTGGCGACTGTTGCGCGAGAGATGGCAACGCCAGCGCACCGGCGACCACACCGGCCACCACGATGACTGCGACGGCGATGTACGCCAGGCCGGCTTTTTGGACGATCCGTGCAAGAACCCGGTCGTAGCCACGCTGTAGCCACGATACGAAGGGGGACTGTCGACGCTCGAGCGGCGGCGCATTGGATATGCCGGACAGCAGAATCAGGCTCAGCGCCGGAGTGACGATTAGCGCGACCATCATCGACACCAGCACCGCCAGTGCATAGGACGTGACCAGTGGCTGGAACAATGCGCCGGATGTACCCTCCATGAAGAAGACCGGCAACACGGCGAGCAGCATGATCAGTGTCGCGAAGACGATGGCGCCGCGCATTTCGAGCGAGGCCTCCACAACAATTCTCACAGGCGACTTATCAGTGCCCTCCTTGCGCAGCTGGCGCAGACGCCGCGCGATGTTGTCCACGTCGATGATGGCGTCGTCGATGATGGCGCCGATAGCTACCGCCAACCCCGCCAGAACCATCGCATTGAGGGTGGCCCCACGTTGGTAGAGCACGAGCAGGGAGGCCATCAGAGACAATGGGATGACCACGGCGCTGATCAGCGCGACACGCCAGTTCCACACAAAGACAAACAGAGCCACAACCACGAGAACAGCGCCGACGACCAGTGCATTGCCAAGATTGGCCGCCGCCATCTCGATGTAGGTCGCCGGCCGGAACAGGGTGGCGTCAAACTCGATCCCTGTCATACCGGGCCGTAAGGCATCGATCGCTTCTTCCACCCCCCGAGTCACCTCCAGCGTGTTGACGCCGGGCAGTTTTTCGACGACGAGCAAGAGGCTGGGGCCATCGTTAATGATCGCATCCCCGATCAGGGGTTGATGATCTTCCACCACCGTGGCCACATCGCCCAGGCGCAACGGCGCCGCTTCTTCGACAGGCACTTGGGCCAGATCTTCCGGCGACGAGATGGGCAAGACGTGCCAGATGCCAAGTCGTTGATTGGGGGTGTCGATGAACCCGCCAGTGCCGGGCGACGACGCCTCCAAATAGCTCAACGACGACACCCACAGTGCGTTCCCGGTGGTCTCGACGACTTGCTGTAACGAAACGCCCTGGGCCTGCAACTGTTTCGGATCGACCAGCACTTGAAGTTGCCGCTCCCGCTGACCCCAGATGGCCACGTTTGACACGCCGGGGACGCCCAGCAGGCGCGGACCAATCACCCAACGAGCGAGCACTGACATCTCGATCAGTGATACGTCCTTCGAGGAAAGCCCGACGATCATGAACCGGCTGGCCGACGACTGGGGCTGGATCATCGTCGGCGGTTTTGACACGTGTGGCAGCCCGACCGCCGCCTGGGCCAGGCGCTCCGACACCATCTGCCGCGCGCGGAAGAGGTCGGTGCCAGGCTCGAAGAAGACCACGACCGACGACAGCCCGGGAACGGACTCGGAGCGAATGACGTCAAGCCACGCCACCCCGGCGAGCAAGTCCTGCTCCATTGGAACAGTGATCATCTGTTCCACTTCCTCTGCGGAAAGTCCCAGGGCTTCGGTCTGGATCTCCACAAAGGGCGGCGAAAACTCGGGCAAGACATCCACCGGCATGTTGCGAAGTTGGGCGACGCCAAAGGCCATCAGCGCCGCGGCGACAACAATCACCAGGAATCGAAACTGCAAGGCCCATCCGACAATTCCACGTATCATAGCTGAAGCCCTCCTCTTTTATGTAGTCGTTTTTCGACCCCGAACTTTGAGCCAAACAATCCGGCTGCTCCATCTGTCACAACCGTAATGCCAGAGGGTAGCCCCTCCGACAGAACGGCCGGTCACAATCGTGATCAGGCGTTGTTGGCTTCGCTGTCGGCCATCTGAGTAGCAACTTGATTCACTGGATGAACGTGAAGAAACTTCATCTTCGCTTCATGCTGCCTTCATGTTCATTTGATACGCTCTATGGTGAGTGCAGTCGCCGCGTCCTGGCGATACTTGATGAGTGAAGCCGTGGCGTTCCGGTTAAGGTGTGTACAGATTGTCGCACCAGATTTGGAACCAACTCCGATCTGAACCAGAAACGATTTCTTAACCCTTGAGCCATTGCTTTGGGGCGAAGGTTTCTGGTACAATAAGCAACGAAGACGAGCGCACCCAATGCGCTTATCTTCACCGCTAACCAGCCGAGGAACGTTGCGAGCGGAACTCGGCTGGTTTTTTATTTCTGCAAGTCGCGCCTGCACATCGCTACTTGCGGACTATTCGCTTTCTTGATATTGCGGATAACTTTATGCTGTTGCAGATAATATCATGGAATTTGACATTTTTAATCAGTCAGTTTTGTTAGAATTAGTGAGAGCGCTCGGCAATTGTCTAGCCCTCAGTGCTCTCTCCAGAAGCGGAACAGCGCGCGCTACTTCGGAGGATGAGGCTTCTCCAGCGGGTTGTGCTCCTCTCTTTTGACGACAGTCGTTTCGTTGTTAGGAGATGGTTAAGAGTGAGGTGTGATTGAAATCCGGATACTCTTCGCTTTCGGGGGAATTTGGCACGACCAGTTGGGGTTGTAAGCCTGTTGAGTTTCGTCCAACCCTGCCCCCAGCGCATGTCCTCGAGGAATTTGAGCTGAGGTGGTAGGTGTTGGAGTATAATAGAAACCGCTGCTTGTACATTGCAGCGAGGTGAGCGCTATGTCCGAAATCGTTACGGCAATATATGAAGATGGCAAGTTGCGACCACTGAAGCCCTTGAACCTGCGCGAACATCAAACAGTGCGTGTTCAGGTGCTATCGGACGAACCAGCCGAGGAGATTCAACAGGTGATTCGGAGCCTGGTCGCAGATGGATTGCTGACGCCTCCACTTGGGCACTCCGACGTTGACCCGATACCAGAGGACGAACGCAGAGAGTTAGCCGAAAATCTCGGCAAAACTCCTGGCAAGCCGCTATCAGAAATCATCATTGAGGAACGTGGCGAGTGGTGAACGCTTACTTCCTGGATAGCAGCGCACTGGTCAAACGGTATGTGGCTGAGACTGGCTCAGATTGGATCCTGTCAATCACGGCTCCTGTTGCGCGCAACCCGCTACTCATTGCTCGCATCACCTGGATCGAGGTACTCAGCGCTCTCACGCGCCGTCTGCGCGAAGGTAGTCTTTCACCAAGCAATGTAGAGAAGGCGATTCAAGCATTCCGTTACGACATGGATACGCAATACCAGGTGGTTGAACTGGATCGTTCACTCGCCGAATCCGCCGGGCAGTTAGTGCGGAAACACCTTGTGCGCGCCTACGATGCCGTACAACTGGCCTCCGTGTTCCAGGTTCAGCCAGCATTTGCACGAACAAAGGCCATATCGTTGACTTTCATCACTGCGGATGAGCGCTTGATCGCTATTGCCCAAGCTGAAGGCTTGCTCGCCGACAACCCCGTACTACACCCAAGCGTATGATGCCGCTCCTGTCCCCCTTGCATTCTGGGTCTGCGATGAAGCAAGACTCAGTGAGCTGACGAATCGTACTTCTTCTCGCCTGCCTCAATCTTCACCGACAGCCGATTCTCTTTCGGGGGAATGGGGCATGCCCAATCGGGATTGTACGCGCAGTAGGGATTGTAGGCGTAGTTGAAGTCGATCAGGAATGGGTTCTTGCCCACCGGCTCGACTTCAAGATACCGGCCCGCGCCGTAGGTCTCGTCGGGCGCGGTCACATCGACGAAGGGCAAGAAAAAGAATCCCTGGTCGGGGTCCTGATAGATTTGCAGCGAGGCCTTCTCGCCGCTCACCTCGAACGTGAACTGACCGTACTTGAGGTACTCCCGGACGCCGCCCGTGCTGGTGATCATCGTGAGCGTCTGTTTGTCGGGGTATTCGTCGATCGTTGACTTGAAGCGCAGAGCCGGGTTCTCCGGGTAGTAACTCAGGCCGGTGAAGGTCTGGCGTTGCTCGGGCGTGAGCGGCGACGCCGGATCGTGCTTGAAGAAGTCGTCTTTCTGGCGACGGAACTCGTCCAGTTGCGACATGTCATCCTCCCTGCTCAAACATATAGGACTTACGCAGTTGGCGCGGCAGTTGCACTGCCGTCGCCACATCTGCCGCAGTACAACTGCGGCAGCAACATGCAACTGCGTAAGTCCTGACATAGATGACCGACACTTTAACAGGCCTCCGCAGCGGAGGGAGCACAAGTGCCGGTCATCTTCACAAATTATGCTGGCGGAGGGGGTGAGATTCGAACTCACGGTAACGCAATGCGTTACAACGGTTTTCGAGACCGCCCCAATCGTCCACTCTGGCACCCCTCCGTTGGGACGTCGAGGATTATAACACGCGGCGGAGGCTGCGCCAAATATCTCGGACGAATGACTAATGACCGATGCTCTGTTCTTCTTCTTTCGTCGTTTGTCTTTCGACAATCTTCACTTGATTTCGGCTCTCTCGCCTCGATCGGGTATCTGGACATTCTCCAGGCCGATCGCCATCAGCCCCTGCCGCAGGGCTTGCGCTGCTTCCAGCTCGGCGTGCACGATGAATGTGTGCTCCGGCTGTTTCGCCATGCTGCGGGTATAGCCGACCAGGCCGTTGTGATCGGCGTGCGCGCTATAGCCTTCCAGTTTGATCGTCTCGGCGCGCACGTCGTATTCGTCGCCGAAGATGCGGACGACTTTCTCGCCGTCGAGCAGCTTGCGGCCCAGCGTGTTCTCCGCCTGGTAGCCGACGAACAGCACCGTGTTGCGCGGATCGCCGACGTGGTGCTTCAGGTGATGCTGCACGCGGCCCGCCTCGCACATGCCCGATGCGGCGACGATCATCGCCGGCTCGTGCCGCTCGTTCAGCTCTTTCGATTTTTCCGCGTCGCGGATGTACGTCAGCCGCGCGAACCCAAACGGGTCTTTCCCGTCCAGCTCGTTCATGAAATCCAGCGTCTCGCGATCATACACTTCGGGATGCCGCCGGAAGACTTCCGTCACGTCGATTGCCAGCGGGCTGTCGATATAGATCGGGATCGGCGGCAGGCGCTCGTCCTCGGTCAGCCGGTGTAGGTCGTACACCAGCTCCTGCGTGCGGCCCACGGCGAACGACGGCACGATGATCAGGCCGCCCCGATCGATCGTGCGCGTGACGACCGTCACCAGTTGCTCAATCGAGCTCTCGATCGGTTTGTGGAAGCGCCCGCCGTACGTGCCCTCGGTGATCAGCACATCGGCCCGATCGACTGTTTCGGGATCGCGCAGGATGGGCAGGTTCTTGCGTCCCAGGTCGCCGGTGAAGACGACGCGCCGTTCCCGACCGCCCTCTTCGATGTCCAGACTCACCATCGCCGAGCCAAGGATGTGCCCGCTGTCGCGGAACATCGCCTGCACGCCGGGGATCGGCTCGAACGGGCGATGATATTCGACGGCGACGAATTGCCTGAGCGCTGCCACGGCATCCGCTTCGGTGTACAGCGGCTTGAACGGCTCTTCGCCTTTTTCGGCGCGGCGCTGGTTGACGTAGCGTACGTCGTTTTCCTGGATGCGCGCCGAGTCCATCAGCATGGCCGCCGACAGGTCGCGCGTAGCCGAGGTGCAGGTGATGCTGCCGCGAAAGCCGTTTCGAACCAGGATCGGCAGCACGCCGGAGTGGTCGATGTGCGCGTGCGACAGGATGCAGGCATCCACCGACTTGGCGTCGAACGGCAGGTGCTTGTTGCGGTCGTAGGCTTCGCTGCGCTTACCCTGATACAGTCCGCAGTCCAGCAGCAGGCGCTTGCCGTTGATCGTCAACAGGTGCATCGAGCCGGTGACGGTGCGGGCCGCTCCCCAGAATCGAATGTCCATGTTCTCCTCCCCACTCGACAGATTGAACCGCTCAGACGCTAAGGTCGCAAAGAAAACCTGGAGCCTCTTTGCGACCTTTGCGGTGAATGTCGTGCTATGAGCCGGCGGGCACAGCGTAGCGAGGCAGCAGCACGGTGAAGGTGCTGCCCCTGCCGAGTTCACTATCGACCCACACGCGGCCCTTGTGCCGCTCGACGATCGTCTTCACGATCGACAGGCCCAGGCCGGTCCCGACGATCGCTTCCGTCGCGTCCGACTCCACTCGATAGAACTTGTCGAAGATGCGCGGCTGATCGTCCGGCGCGATGCCGATCCCGCTGTCGCGCACCGTGAGCAGCACGAAGTTGCCGTCGTCTTGCAGCCGGACCTCGATGCGTCCGGTACCGGGCGTGTATTTGATCGCGTTGCTGATCAGGTTGGTGACCACTTGCGCCAGCCGCCGGCCGTTGCCCCAAATGGGCGAGAGCGGCGGCGCGTCCACCACCAGGGTATGCTGTTGCGCATCGAGCTCCGCCTGCATGGACTCCACCGCCTCTGTCACAACCCGGCTCACATCGACCGATTCCATTTCCCAGTCCAGGCCGGCCTCGATCCGGTTGACATCCAGCAGGTCGGTGATCAGATCGACGATGTTGGAGGTGCCGCGCTCGATGCGCCTCACGAAGTCCTGCTGCATCTCATTCAGCGGCCCAACGCGCGCCAGCAGCTCGACGTAGCCGCGAATGGTGGTCAATGGCGTGCGCAGGTCGTGCGATACGATTGAGATGAACTCGCTCTTAACCCGATCGAGTTCCTTCAGGCGCGAGATGTCCTGAAACACCGCGCCGTAGCCGACGCCGCTCAACTCCGAGAGCTGTCCCTGCAGCGTGCTCCCGTCGCTCAGCGAAATCTCCGCACGCCAGGTGCGTCCGCGTCGTTTCGACTGGTCGAACAGGTCCAGCAACGCCGGGTTGCCGATGACGCTCGCCAGCGGTGCGCCGATGGCCGACTCCTCCAGTTGAAACACCGCCCGCGCCGCCTTGTTCGCCAGCAGCAGGCGCAGCTCGGCATCGGTCACGATGACGGCATCCTGTGTGTCGCGCAGGATCGTATCCAGTTTCTTGCGCTCGCTCTCGGCCGCCCAATACAGGCGAGCGTTTTCAATGGCGATCGCCGCGTAATCGGCCAGTGTGGACAGCAGGTGGACGTCGTGTTCAGAGAAGGATCGGTTGGAGTGCTGATTATCTACGCTCAACACGCCGATCGCGCGATCGGCGACGAGCATGGGCACGTTCAAAATGGCCTTGACCAGGAATGCGGTCCTGACTTTGACCAGGTCATCGCCGCCGAGCATGACCGGTCGCCCGGTCTGGATGACGCGGCCCATCAGCGTGTCTTCGATCTTGATGCGCAGGTTGTGCGCCGCCGCTTCGTTGAGGTTCTTGCTGGCGCGCAGATACAATTCGCCCGTGTCGGCATCGACCAGCAGCAGCGAACCTTCGTCGGCGCGGGTCAGATTAACCGCCGCCGACACGACCTGCGCCAGAATCTCGTCGACGTCCAACAGCGCGGTGATCGTCTTGGCGATGCTGTACAGCGCGTTGAATTCCTGGATCTGTCGATCGGCCAGCGCGCGCAGCGCGTCGCGCTCGCGGACGGCCTGCGTCGTGCGCAAAGCGCGGGCGAGCGCGGCGGTGAGGGCCTCCGGCTCGAAGGGCTTGATCAATACGGTGAACGCGCCGGCCTTCAGCGCCGACAACACGGCGTCGAGCGAACGGCGGGTCGTGGTAACCAGGGTAGGGATAGACGCGCTGCATTCACGCACCAGGGCCAGCGCGTCTTCTGCGCCCGGTTGCGCGTCGAGCACGATGGCATCCGGTTGGAACGCGGCGATGCGCGATCGCGCTTCGGCCAGGTCGGCGGCTTCGGCGGTGGCATAGCCGGCGCGACGGAGCACGCCTTCACTCAACCAGACGCGCGACTCGGCGCTGCCATCGACCACGAGTATTCGTTCGTTCGCCATCGTCGCTCCACCACCGTCTCTCCAGGCGGTTGCCGTCCATCATAACAGAGATCGCGGGGGGTGGACAATTACAGCTGAGTTCCGATCTGCGCCATTTGCGCCTTGAAGTCCTCCAGCAGGCCGGTGTCGGACGGGTCTGCGCCGTTGAGCACGCCCAGGTACGCGGTGATCCAGTCACCCAACTGGATCAGCGACAGCATTTGCGCCAGCGGGCCTGCGCCGCGCGCCGAGAGGACGTCGGTATCGCAGCCCTGCGTCATCAGCACTTGGCGGGTGATCTCCACGCGCGCCGCATTGCGTGGATGGTCGCCGGGACCGGTGAGGAAAATCACCTTCAAGCGACGGGCCATATCCTCCGGGAAACTGCTGCCCAGCAGGGCATTGTGATCGGCCTCCGGCAGAACCTCCAGCGCGGCGAAGTGCTTGCCGTTCTCGTTGATCTGAGTTTTCCAGCGGCGCGCGACTTCCGCGAAGAGACCCGCGCCATAGACGATGGCGAAGCGTCCCATGATCTGGCCTGCTTCGCGCTTGGCCAGATTCTTCACCACCGGCGACTCCGGCGCGAGTTCGGCGTTCCACGCACGCATGACGGCGACCGCTTCCTTGAAGTGGGCCGATGAATCGTCGATCCAGCCTAACCGCGCGCCGAACACGATCAGCGGGATGAAGGAGTAGCCCAGCGCGGCGCGCGGCTGCGACTGGTACGGCACGCGCAGGAACGGCGCGCCGAACTGCCGCGCCAGCTCCTCGATTTTTCCGCCGGTGGCGATCGCCAGCAACCGGCAACCTCGATCGCGCGCCTGTCGAAAGGCGGAAATCGTTTCCTCGGTGTTGCCGGAATACGACGAGGCGATAACCAGTGTCGATGATCCGGCGAAGGCCGGCAAATCATAGTCGCGCACGAGGTAGATCGGGATGCGCGACCGCGCCGCTGCAAGTGAGATCAAGAGCGCCCCGCCAATCGCCGATCCGCCCATGCCGGCGATGACGACCTGCTCCGCCTGCCGGTGCGCATCGGGCAGATCGATAGCCTGCGCCTCGCGCCAGGCGGCTTCGCATTGATCGGGTAGGCCCGCGATGTGATTCAACATGCCGTCCGGATCGCACTGCCGGATGGCTTCCACATCATTCAAGTCGATCATCGATATCCTTTTCTGTCATCTCACTCACGTTATGCGCATGGGAAGATTCACCGCCGAGCACGCACACTTGCCCCACGCTGCCGCGCAGCGGCAAGTGCGGGGAGATCGCGGAGCTGGCTCGATGAAAATCTCTGCGCTCTCCGCGTTCTCTGTGGTGAAGCTGCGTTTTGGACGCGGATACAGGGGATCATCTCTGGTGATTGCATACAAATGCTCCAGGCCCGCGAGGACGCGGGCGGAGAGCCGTTGAGATGTTGAACAATCACCAGGATCATCTGTGTTGATCTGCGTTCATCTGGGTTCGTCCGCGCCCTTTTCTTTCAACCGCACCGCGATCGGGTACACCTGGCGGCGCGACCAGCCGGACAGGGCCGCCACCTCGCGCGCGGCGTCGGTAGTGCTCGCGCCGTCGCGCATCGCCTGCTCGACGGCGGCGCGCACCTCGACCTCGTCCCAACGCGCCGACTCGGGCGCGCCCGCGATCACCAGCGTGATCTCGCCCAATACCTCGCCACTGAAATGCTCGCGCGCGCCGCTGATCGTTCCTCGCCAGATTTCTTCGTGCGTTTTGGTCAGTTCGCGCGCTACTGCAATCGATCGGTCGCCGAGCACGACTTGAAGATCGGCCAGCGACTCGGCCAGGCGATGCGGCGCTTCGTAAGCGACCAGCGTGCGCCGTTCTCGCGCGATCTCGTGCAACAGTCTGCGTCGATCGGGTGACCGTCGCGGCAAGAAGCCGAGAAACACAAAGGCATCCGTCGGCAAGCCCGAGGCGACCAGCGCGGTCACGGCGGCGGTCGGGCCGGGAACCGGGGTGATGGGGACGCCGCGCTCGATAGCGGCGCGGATCAACGCATAACCCGGATCGGACAGGCCGGGCATGCCGGCTTCCGAGATCAGCGCCACATCGCCCGATTCGAGCGCGGCCAACACCTGCTCGATGCGCGCGGTTTCGTTGTGCTCGAACAGGCTGAGGATGGGCTTGTCGATGTCGAAGTGCTTCAGCAGCAGCCCGGCGCGGCGCGTGTCTTCCGCGGCGATTAACGCAACCGCGCGCAAGGTCTCCAGCGCGCGGAACGTGATGTCGCCGAGATGGCCGATCGGCGTGCCGACGATGTAGAGCGTGCCCATAGGGGGTTAAACGTAAAGCGTAAAACGTAAAGCGTAAAACGGGATGGGGGCGATTTCACGTTTTACGTTTCACGCTTTAAGCCGAGCGCTAGCGTGTGCCGGCGGTCAGCGTGCGATGCGAAATGCCGCTCAAGATGCCTTCGCGTCCCTCGAACACGCCCGTGACGACGATGCCATCCTTCGGGCTGATCTCGTAGCGACGGATTTCTTTGACGTGATCGCTGCCGCGCACCTTGATCACGACGATCGCGCGCTGCACCGCGCTGTCGATTTCGACGTAGCGCAGCAGCACGATCGCATCGACCAGGTACGAGAGCTTGCCCTGTTCCAGACGCTGATTCTCGAAACGGCTTTCCTCGCCGACGAGGAGCGCGGTGACCTGCTCGCGCTTGAGCGCATTGATCAGCGTGTTGTATACACCGCGCAGCTCGTGCGGATCGTTGGTGAGGCGGGTGAAGTGCGTGACGCTGTCGAGCACGACGCGGCGGATGCCGCCGTTCAGCAGCAGGCGACTCAGCGGGCTGTTGGGCTGTTGCAGGCTCTCCAATAGCACGAGCGGCGAGGTGAAGTGCAGGTACAGCAGCTCCTTAGATTCCAGTTCTTTCAGGTTCCAGCCCAGCGCCTCGGCGTCGCGGTGAAGCGATTGTGGGAACTCCTCGAACGAGATCAGCACGCCCGGCTCGCCGCGCCGCGCGCCGTGAACCAGGTATTGCAGCGCCAGGGTCGTCTTGCCGGTGCCGGGCGCGCCGCGGACCAGCACCGCCGTTCCCGGCAGAAATCCACCGGCCAGCATCTCGTCAAGCCCGGCAATGCCGGTGGGAACTCGATCAGATTTCTTGTCGGCCATAAGGAACTCCCTACCTCACCCCTTTCCCCGGCCTGTCGGCCACCCCCTTCCCCTCTCCCGACTTGTCGGGAGAGGGG
>DATBWU010000159.1:0-4000 GCA_036514635.1 Anaerolineae bacterium
GAGTCAGCGAGTCAGCGAGTCAGCGAGTCAGCGAGTCAGCGAGTCAGCGAGTCAGCGAGTCAGCGAGTCAGCGAGTCAGCGAGTCAGCGAGTCAACGAGTCAGCGAGTCATCCAACTAACCAACAATCAAACCAACTTCCCAACGCACCGGATTTTATCGTTTCATCGCCCGTGAATCAAGGAGAGAGCGGTATGAAACCTAACCTACCGCAAGGATGGCCCGAAGTACCAGGCGATGATCTGGCAAGACTGGGCCAGCCCGCGCACGTAGAGGTCGTCGATAGCGGACCGAGGGATGTGGCTGAAGATTCGATTCTCCATCTCGGCTTCGGAGGCCAGCACGCGCTCGAAAGTCCCCGGATCGATCTGGCTGCGCTGGGCGAAGACTTCGACCGTGCGGATGGCCGCGCCGGGCGCGAGCTGCTCCACCAGGAAGTCGCGCCAGGCGCACAAGTGCTCGTCGCCTGTAAATGGCAGCCAGCGATTGGGCGCGGCCTGCGACAACACATCGCCCGTCTCCGGCGCGAGGCGGGCCTGATCATTTCGATCGCACCACGCGCGCAAGACATTGTGGAGGAAGAGCCGGTCGTGGAAGGAACTCCAGCCGGCATCCAGCCCGAAGACCGGCTGGAAGATGTCGCGCACCCAGATCACGTCGAGCAGGAGATGCGAGATATAACCGGCCAGGAACGCGGCGTGGGCCGGCGACAGGCGATCGGGGCGCGCCAGATCGGGATGCGCGGCGAACAGCGCCTCGTGCGCGGGCCGGTCGGACGTCAGTGGAACCGTATAAAAATGCGTCGCCTCGCGCGACTGGCCTGACACCACCTGCACATCGGGCGCGGTGTTGCCGAACAGGAACGCCGCGCGCTCAGCGCGAAGGTGCGGCCGCACATCGGCGGGCAGCGAAGGATGTGACAGGATCACGTCGGCGAGGACGAGATGTTGAACGGGTGTAGGCATAGGCTCACTCTGTGCCTGAGACGCCGCGTATTGTATCTCTCGATTGCACGCCAGGTCAATACCCGTCGCATGCAGGTCATCTGGTGATTATTCACAAGTACGTTCGTCCGCAGTTGTACTGCGGGCGTTGGGCGGCAGTTCAACTGTCGCCCAAACATGTGGCCGCGTGCAGGTCACGTATTGATTGGATAGCGAAAGTGTATATAATGAGGCCAGGGAGTGATATGAGCGATTTGGCCAACGGGGCCAGGCGCAACAGGCAACGTGTCATGATCCTGGCCGACGAGGTAATCGCGGCGCGC
Organism: Anaerolineae bacterium; assembly: GCA_036514635.1. Taxonomy (GTDB): domain Bacteria; phylum Chloroflexota; class Anaerolineae; order Fen-1058; family Fen-1058; genus DASSFZ01. Next base: position 1,266 of record DATBWU010000159.1, read on the forward strand.
TGGGCGCAGGCGCTCGCCGAAGATAGCGTGGTGTGCCTCATCGCGGCGAACGTGGCGACGGCGGCAAAGTTGTTGGAAGACGAATCGTCCGTCGAGTTGCTGATCGTCGAGCGCGTGCTCATGGATCGGCAATTCGGTGCGCTGGCGCGCATGTTCAGGGCGACGGCCCACTGGCCGGTGATCGTGCCGGTCAAAGATAACGGGCGCAGGCCGACGAAAGTCGATCGGGGCCGGGTTACTTCCGCGCTGGCGCTGCTGCGCTCGCCGCGCCGCTCGCGCGAGTGGATGCGGCTGGGCGAGCTGACGATCGACCTGGCGCGCAAGCGGGCCAAGTTCGGGCGGCGGCGCTGGGTTCAGTTGCCGCCGATGCAGTACCAGATTCTCGTCACGCTGGCGCAGAAGCCGAATCAAGTGCTGGGCTTCCGCGATCTGCTGCGGCAGGTCTGGGGCTACGAGGGCAGCAAGGCTGAGGCGCAGGAATTGCTCAAGGCGCACGTGCGGCTGATCCGCCGCAAGATGGGATGGAACCCACAGACCGGCGAGTACTTGCGGTCGGTGCGTGGATTCGGTTACATGCTGTCGGTGCCGGAGTGAAGCAACGGATAAGAAACAGAAAAACGGATTTCAAGCGGATGGGGCACGGTCGTGAGACCGTGCCCTTTTCGTTCGACCGAAGGTCTCTGCCGGGCCAGGCGGCTCGCGACGATCGATGCGACGATCTTTTTCACCGGCATTTCACCGAAAACCTTTCACTGTCTTTATACTGTTATGCTGATCAAACTGCTGTACAATGCAGTCCGAATTAAGCAAGAAGTATCCAATCGTGCTACAGTGGGTAGAGTGATCGAGCCTGGAGCATGATTGGAGGGTATGCCATGATGCCATTAGCGATGCAGAAGACGCGCAGGCGCGCGCCGGTCTTTAGAGACGTACCGGACAGCGATTGGAACAACTGGCGCTGGCAGATGTCGCACCGCCTGAACAGCGTGGAAGAACTCTCGCAGGTTTTGACCTTGACCGAGAGCGAGATCAAGGCGCTGGCGACGAAGAACCTGTTCCGCGTCGACATCACACCGTACTTCGTCAGCCTGATCGATCCGGACGACCCGCACGATCCGATCCGCCAGCAGGTCATCCCGACCGCGCGTGAGCTGGATGCGTTCGAGTCGATGATGGAGGACTCGCTGGCCGAGGATCGTCACAGCCCGGTGCCCGGCCTGGTGCATCGTTATCCCGACCGCGTGTTGTTCCTGGTCACGACGCAATGCGCGTCGTATTGCCGCTACTGCACGCGCAGCCGCATCGTCGGCGATCCGGGCGAGACGTTCAACCGGAAGGAATGGGACGACGCGATCGAATACATCGAGATGACGCCGCAGGTGCGCGACGTGCTGCTCAGCGGCGGCGATCCGCTGGTGCTCGCGCCGAAGTTGCTGGACAACCTGCTGGGCCGCCTGCGCGCCATCCCGCACGTCGAGGTCGTCCGCATCGGCAGCCGGGTGCCGGTCTTCCTGCCGATGCGCATCGACGACGAGTTCTGCGAGATGGCGCAGAAGGTTCACCCGCTGTGGATGAACATCCACGTCAACCATCCCAACGAGATCACGCCCGAATTGTTCGAAGCGTGCGACAAGTTATCGCGCGCGGGCGTGCCGCTGGGCAATCAGAGCGTGCTGCTGGCCGGAGTGAATGACTCGATCCACATCCAGCGCCGGCTGGTGCACGAGCTGGTGATGATGCGGGTCAGGCCGTACTACCTGTACCAGTGCGACCTGGTCGAGGGCGCAGGTCACTTCCGCACGTCGGTGTCCAAAGGCATCGAGATCATTGAGGGATTGCGCGGCCACACCAGCGGTTACGCCATCCCGACCTACGTCATCGACGCGCCCGGCGGCGGCGGCAAGATTCCGGTGATGCCGAACTACCTGATCTCGCAAGCGCCGGGCAAGGTGGTGCTGCGCAACTTCGAGGGCTTCATCACCACGTACACCGAGCCGGCCGATTACAACCCGCACGAGATCGAGTGGCTGGATCGGCAAATACCGCGCCGGTTGGAGCCGGGCCAGGCAGGCGTCGCCGCCCTGCTGGAAGGCGAGCGCATGACGATCGAGCCGGAAGGCTTTAACCAGGTGCACGCGCGAGGCGGGGCGACGCACCGCCTGCGCGAAGATTCATCCAAGTGGCAGCCGCTCGGCATTGGCACTGAGCGACAGCCGGTGCTCAAAGGCGAACAGGCTACCCCGTCGGACAACGGCGGGGGCGCCTAACATCTTGCCGCCTCGCAGGACCGTCATCCGCCGCTGGATCGACTCATGCGGCGGAAGCGGGTCAGGCAAGAAATTTGAATTCGCCGACTGAGCCTGGGAGACCGTGACCGACACGTTCAACGATTCAGAGGACTACACGGCACGTCAGAGCGGCCCGCTGCGCGTAGCGCTTCTCTATAACTTAGCATCCAACGCGCCCGATGCGCCACCTGACGCGCCCCCCGACTATCTGTACGAACTGGACCACGAGCACAACGTCGCCGCGTATCGCGTGGCGCTCGAATCGCGCGGGCATTTGGTGTTCCCGATGGAAGGGGATGCCGACTTGCCCGCGCGATTGCGTGAGATACCGGTGGACATTTGCTTCAACATGTGCGAGGGGTATCGGGGCGATGCACGCGAGGCGCAGGTGCCGGCCTTGCTGGAAATGCTCGGCGTGAAGTACACCGGCTCGCGGGTGCGGACACT
>DATBWU010000160.1:0-4590 GCA_036514635.1 Anaerolineae bacterium
CGCAGCCATCGCCGAGAAGAACAGCGAGCACCCATTGGGCGAGGCGATCGTGCGCGGCGCCGAAGGACTCGGGCTGGCTCTCGTGGACGCCGATGCGTTCAACTCGATCCCCGGTCATGGCGTCGAGGCGCAGGTCGAAGGTCGTGCGGTGCTGTTGGGCAATCGCAAGCTGATGCGTGAACGGAACGCCGACTTCAATCGGCTGATGCCGCAGGCCGAACGCCTGGAAGGCGAAGGCAAAACGGTGATGTTCGTCGCCGTCGATGGACAGCCCGCCGGGCTGATCGCCGTGGCCGATACGCTGAAGGAGCACTCGGCGGAAGCCATCCAGCGCCTGCACCGGTTGGGGCTGGAAGTGGCGATGATCACCGGCGACAATCGTCGCACGGCGGAAGCCATCGCGCGACAGGTCGGCATCGACCGTGTGCTGGCCGAGGTGCTGCCGCAGGATAAGGCCGAGGAAGTTAAGAAACTGCAAGCGCTCGGCAAGAAAGTGGCGATGGTCGGCGATGGTGTGAACGATGCTCCCGCGCTAGCCCAGGCCGACGTGGGCATGGCCATCGGGTCGGGCACGGATGTGGCGAAGGAGACCGGCGACGTGATCCTGATCAAGGACGACATCCGCGATGTGGTCGTGGCGCTCGAAACCGCTAAAGCCACGATGCGCAAAGTGAAGCAGAATCTGTTCTGGGCGTTCATCTACAACACGCTGGGCATCCCGTTGGGCGCCGGCCTGTTCTACCCGTTCGTCTCCGTAGTCATCAGTCCTGAACTGGCGGCAGCGTTCATGGCGGTGAGCTCGGTGTCGGTGACGCTGAACACGTTGCTGCTCAAGCGCTTCAAGCCGTCGATCCGGCGCGAGGACAAATCGCAGCGCGGATCGGGAATGCCGCAACCGCAACTGGCCCCCGCCGCAGGCAAGTGAAAGGGAATGGACATGGAACACGAACAAGTTGAGCGAGAGGTCGCGCGCAAGAGTGCGCTGATCTACCTACCGATCTCGATCGGCACGGCGTTACTGTTCTTACTGGCTGCCAGCGTTTTCGGCGAGTATCCGGTGGTCGCCAAAATCGGCGGCATGATCTGGGTTGGGCTGCTCAGCCTAATCGTCTCGATGCCTCTCGTCACCTCGCGCGTTAAGAAGCAGTGGCGCGGCAGGGCCTCGAATTGAGCAGTCGCACGCACACGCCGGCCAGCATCAGGCTACAAAATCAACGCAACACGACACCTATCACGACAAAGCCCGCCATTTATCACTTGGGCATATACCCTTAATCGGCCACAATTTACAGAGTGCCTTCGCGGGTGGGGTCTGCCATGTTGTCACGCTGGCTTGGGTTGTTGATTGCCTTCCTGCTGACCGCGTGTTCGTCGGGGCCTTCCGGCGCACCGCTCGTCCATCTCTCCAATCTCAAGCCGCTTCCCGCCGAGGTCTCCAGCGACGTGATACCCCTGCGCGTGGCCGTGGCCGCCGTCGTTTCGCCCAAAGGCACGGCGGAGAGCTATCAGCCGCTGCTGGATTACCTGAGCGCCCAACTCAACCGCCCGGTCGAGCTGGTTCAGCGCCGAACCTACACTGAGATCAACGACCTGATCGAGAGCGGGTTCGTCGATCTGGCGTTCGTGTGTACCAGCGCCTATGTGGCCGGACACGACAAGTTCGGGATGGAGCTGCTCGCCGCGCCGCAGGTCAATGGAGAGACGGTGTACTACTCGATGCTGATCGTGCCCAGAGACAGCCCGGCGCAGGGTATAGCCGATCTGCGTGGCAAGGTCTTCGCCTTTACCGATCCGATGTCCAACAGCGGACGAGTGTATCCGACCTACCTCGTCAAGCAGTTAGGCAGCACGCCCGAACAGTTCTTCGCCCGCACTTTCTTCACCTACAGTCACGATGACGCGATTCGCGCCGTCGCCGCGGGCCTGGCCGATGGCGCGGCGGTGGACAGCCTGGTCTACGATTTCGCCGTGAGCCGCGATCCCACGCTGGGCGAGAGGACGCGCCTCATCCATCGTTCGCCGCCGTTTGGGATTCCCCCCGTGGTCGTGAGTCCCAATGTTCGTCCGCAACTCAAGGCGGAATTGCAAGCCCTGCTCCTGGGCATGGCCGACGAGGCGCTGCGCAATCCACGCGCCCAGAACGCGCTGCGCGCGATAGGCATCGATCGCTTTGTTTCGATTGACGACAGCGCCTACGACAGCGTGCGCGAGTTGCTGAAGGCGGTCGGGTCGCTGGAGTGATTCGATGAGCCTCCGGCGACTCTTCCAGCAGTTCTGGGCCATCGCGGGTGCGGTCAGTGTCCGCACCAAAATCCTGGGCATCGTTTTGGGATTAGTGCTGCTGCTGGGCCTCGGCATCACCCTTCAAGTGCGCCAGGCGCTGACACGCGCGATGGACGCTCAGTTGGAGCAACAATCCATCTCCCTCACCCGCGACCTGGCTGCGCGCGCCACCGATCTGATCCTCATCCGCGATCTGTATGCGCTGCACCAACTGCTGGTCGAGATGCAGGCCAACAACGCCGACGTGCGTTACGCCTTCGTGGTCGATCCGCAAGGACAAATCCTGGCGAATACCTTCGGCGCCGGCATCCCCGAGGGAATGGTGCAGACGAATGCCGCCACGCGCGACGAGCATCATCGCACGGTTGTCCTGAACACCGACGCAGGATTCGTGTGGGACACCGCCGTGCCGATTTTCGAGGGACGCGCCGGAACGGCGCGGGTGGGGCTTTCGGAGACCAGCGTGAACCGCGCTGTGGATTCGGTCACCGGCCAACTGCTGCTGACCACCGTGCTCGTGTCTATCATCGGCATTGCGGCCGCGGCATTCCTCACCTGGATTCTCACGCGGCCTATCCTCGATTTAGCGGAAGCCACGCAGGCCGTAGGGCAGGGTGATTTCAGCCGCCGGGTCAAGCGCTGGGCCGACGACGAGATCGGCGACCTGGCCGAGGCCTTCAACGCGATGACCGGCGACCTGGCGCGCGCGGCGCAAGAGCGCGCCGAACGCGAGCAGTTGCGGGTGGAATACGTCAAGCGCATCATCGCGGCGCAGGAAGATGAGCGCAAGCGTATCGCGCGCGAACTGCACGACGATGCCAGCCAGGCGCTCACCTCGCTGAGGGTCGGCTTGAAGACGCTCACCGACATTTGCGCTGACCCGGAATTGCACCGGCGCGTAACCGACCTGCAGACGATCGCGGCGCAGACCATGCAGGGCATTCACGATTTGGCCTTACAGCTCCGCCCGAGCGTCCTCGACGACCTGGGGCTGGTGGCGGCCCTCGAGCGTCACCTGTCCGACTGTCGCCGCCGCTACGGGCTGACGATCGATTTCGCCGTTCATGGCCTGAGCGACATGCGTCTCTCCCCGGCGATTGAAACCGCGCTGTACCGCATCGTGCAGGAGGCGCTGACCAATATCGGGCGACATGCGCAGGCGCATACGGTCAGCGTGCTGCTCGAGCATCGGGATGGCAAGGTCGTGGCCGTCGTCGAAGATGACGGGGTCGGTTTCGATCAGGGTGCGGCCGATAGCGCCGGGCGAAGACTGGGGCTGTTTGGCATGCAGGAGCGCGCCGCATTGCTCAGTGGAAAGTTCACGCTTGAGTCCGCGCCGGCGCGTGGCACCAGCCTCTTCGTCGAAGTTCCGCTGAAGGAGGGCTGATGGGCAAGACGCGCATCCTCTTGGTTGACGATCATACCGTGCTGCGCGCCGGCCTGAAACTATTGCTGGACGGCCAGCCCGATATGCTCGTGGCCGGCGAGGCCGGCGATGGGCAAACCGCGCTGACACTGGCGGCTACCCTCCACCCCGACGTGATACTCCTGGACCTGACCATGCCCGGCCTGGGCGGCCTCGACGCGCTGCCGGCGCTGCGCAAACTCGCCCCCGACGCGCGCATCCTCATCCTGACCATGCACGACGACGAAGGCTATTTGCGCCAGGCGCTCAAAATGGGCGCGGTGGGTTACGTCCTCAAAAAGGCCGCCGAATCCGAATTGCTGTCGGCCATCCGCGCCGTGGTGGGCGGCGAGGTCTACGTCCAACCGACGATGGCGCGCTGCTTGCTGGATGACCTGATACCGCAGAGCGCGACCCTGCAATCGGACCAGGTCGATGTGTGGGACCTGCTAACCGAACGGGAGCAAGAGGTGCTGCGTCTGGTGGCGCTCGGTCACACCAGCGCCGAGATTGCTGATCGCCTGTCTCTCAGCCCCAAGACCGTAGATACTTATCGCGCGCGCGGCATGGAAAAACTGGGCCTGCGCACCCGCGCGGCGCTGGTGCAGTTTGCCCTCGCCCGTGGACTCCTCTCCGAGAATCACTCCGTTTAATTCCAACAGGACTTACGTCGTTGAGGCTTTTTCCTGGTCAACCCGGAAGAGCCGGTGATTGCACACATGTTGGGGCGACAGTTGCACTGCCGCCCAGCGTCCGCAGTGCAATTGCGGACGAACGGACTTGTGGATAATCACCAGGGAAGAGCCATCAGGATTTTCCCGACAAGCCCGCAAATCTGTTGAAGTTTTCCTTACACACTCCGCCACAGCGCGCGGAGTTTTCCTGCTTCCGAACAAGCGCAT
>DATBWU010000161.1:0-18292 GCA_036514635.1 Anaerolineae bacterium
AGGTGAGCGCGTACAGATCAGTAATGTATATTGACGACAGTGACAGTCAACACGTTACTCAGTTCTGAGTTGGTAGAGTTGCGAAGGCTGCTGGCTACGAGCGGTGAGGCGCGAGATTGGCTGCGCTAACCCTACTTTATCAGATCTCCTTTGATTCTGTCATCGCTTATCCTTCTTCAAACTCGGTGCTATTGACCGATACAAGCGGCAGACCTAAGTTCCGCAGCCGTGCCAGCAGGCCATACAGGGCTGCCTGGTCAACGACCGTTCCCGACAGAATGGTCTCGTCCTGTTCGGTATGTCTGAGGGTCAAGCCCTCGAACCATTCCGACCAGTTCTGATCGATCCGCCCCTTGACCGATATCTCAACGTGTAGCATAACTCACTTCCCGGAAGGCCATTACTCGAACTTGAAGCGCCGCGCCCCGACCCCGAAAAAGACAACCGACAGACCCAGCAGTATCCCGGCTGGCAGCCACACGCCTTCCAGGCCCATACCGCGCTGCAACACGTTGAGCATGCCCTGCCGCGCCCAGTAATGCGGCGTGACCATGTTAAGCCCCATGATCTGGATGCTGTCGTTGATGGAGCCGCTGATCACGGCCAGCACCAGCACAACCAGGATGGTCAGCCCGCCGGCCTGGTTTTCGTTTTTTACCAAGGACGCCACCAAAATCCCCAGTGTAGCCGCGCTGAGAGCTGTCGCCAGGATGATCACGGCCAAAGCCAGCGGGGAGTTGCCCAGCGACATATTGAATACCCAACTGCTCACCAGCAGCACGAAGAGCATTTGCCCGATGGCGATGAAGAAGAACGGCAGCATCTTGCCCGCCAGGATCACCGCTTTGCTGGCCGGAGTGACCAGCAGGCGGCGCAGTGAACCCAGGCTGCGCTCCTCCACCACTGCCGTGGCGATGTGCGAAAGCAGGAAGAACAGGAACATGAGCGTGTAGCCAGGAACCAACCCGCCCAGGCGTGTCGCTTCGATGGGGTTGGCCGAAACCGATACGGCTTCCTTCTCCAAATCAATCAGGGGATTGTCAATCGCCTCGTTGACCTGTTTGGCTATCACAGCTTTCACTCCCGCTCGGATGAAGGTGTCGAAATCGAAGCTGCTGGTCCCGCCAAGGTCGCCCGTTTTGATGTCGAAGACCATCTTCGACATCTCGCGCTCGACCGAGGCATCCACCAGCATTTTGCTCAGGGCGGCTTTCACCAACCCACTGACCAACCCGGCATTGCTCTGCCGCGCCGGGTCGATGATCACCCAGATGGTGCCACCCGCCTCGGTTTTGGCCGCCTCGCTGAAATCCGCCGGGATGACCACCGCCGCCATGCGCTCACCCTGGCCCACTCGTCGGTCGGCCTCTGCCTGAGTATCCACGAGTTCCAATTCCAGGTTGGGTGAATTGTCCAGCAGCTTGATCACATCGGCGCCGAGATCGCCTCGATCTTCGTTGGCCGCGAAGACCGTGAAGACAGGGGTGTTGCCGCCGAACACGCTGCCCAGAATAGCGATGAAGGCAAACGGCACCAGCAGGATCGTCAGCCAGTTGCCCGGAACTTGCAGCCACAGGCGCGTTTCCTTGTAGGCAATCGCCAGGATTTGTTTGATCGTCAACATGGCTTCCTCCTAATCCAATGGATCAAAGCGCCAGACGCCGAGTCCGAAAAAGACCGCCGCGAACAGCAGCAGTACGCCGATCTCGGGCAGCACCTGCGCCAGCCCCTGGCCGCGCACCAGCAAATCCTGGTAAGCCGTCATGGCCCAGGTGTGGGGGATGAAGTAGCTGATCGTCCGCAGCAACGGTGGGAAGAAATCGGGCGAGAACAGGCAGCCGCCCAGCAGTGCGCCGATCACCAGCGGCGCGGAAATGGCCGACATAGGGAACTTGACCGCTGACGCCAGCATACCGAGGCAGGCCACGGTCGTCGCCAGAGCAACGCACACCAAGATGAAGGCCAGCGGGTCTGTGCCCAGATCAAGCCGGAACATTGAGCTGGTGGCCAGGAACAGCACCAAAATCTGCGCCAGGCTGACCACCAGGCCGTAGAGCAGTTTCCCCGCCAGCAGGCTGGGCGTGCTCACTGGCGACGAGCGCAGGCGGCGCAGAATGCCGTTGCGTTTCTCCTCGGTGCTCCAGCCAGCCATGAAACCCGCCACCAAGAAGACGAACATCACCGTGTAGCCCGGGATACTCTGTTGCAAAGGAGTAGGCGGTTTGCGGTCGATGGAATTGGAGGGTGAGATCTGTGTGAAGGCGATGGCCGATTTTAAGTCTGTTGTGGACGATCTGGCGGTCGCGCCGGCTACGGCATCTTTGACATTCTCCGGCGCGATGGAGGTCAGGTCTTTCATATCTTGCTGGCCTTGCATGACCTGTTTCTCCAGGCTGATCGAGATGGCCGCACCCTTGATCACGCCCTGCACCTGATCTCTCAGGTTGACGTCACCCGCCGGGTCGTAGAGTAGCGTCACAATCGTCTGTTTGCTCTGCGCGTAGGCTTCGGACAGGCCCTTGGGGATCAGCAGCGCCAGCGTGCGGGCCGATGCCTTCAGTTGGGCGCGGGCGATCTTTTCATCGCAGGCCGGGCCGGGGGCGGCGCAGTCGGGATCGCTATCCAGTTGAACCTTGTTGGCATCTTCGACAGGCAGGTTGCGCTCGACGCGAAAACTCTCGTCGAGGGTTTCGATCAAATCTTGCGCCTGTTGGCCGCCATCGTAGTCAATCACCAGCAGGGGCCGGTCTTCGTCGCCGGTGGCGGCCGCCCCGCCGGTGTAGGCCGAGCCAATGGGGATGATGAAAGCCAACGGCATGAGCAGCAAGATCAGGATCAAGCCCTTTTCGCGAAACAGGCGCTTGTTTTCAGTGAGAAATATCGCCAGGATTTTCATCGCGGCCTCCTTATTGGCTACTGGCGCAGCGACTTGCCGGTCAGGTGCAGGAAAACGGTCTCCAGGTTGGGTTCGAGCGTTTCGACCGAGAGAATGGGCACGTTGCGCTCGTTGAACAACTGGATCACCTGCACCAGGGCGTCATTGGCCTGCTGGCGTGCCTCCACCTTCAGGACGGTCTTGCGGGCCTGGGGGGCCGCCGCGCCCTCGTCGGCTTCCGGCTCCACCCCGGCCATGAAGGCAACAGATTTGACCTCGCTGAGTTTCTCCACCGCCAGGCGGACGTCCTCGTCCGGCTTGAGCATCCCAATATGGATGATGCCACCGCCCAGCATGGCCACTAGGTTCTTGGGCGTATCCTGGGCGATGATCTGGCCGCGATCCATGATGGCAACGCGGTGGCACAGGCGCTCGACCTCTTCCATGTAGTGGCTGGTGTACAGGATGGACATGCCCTGCTCGCGGTTGAGGCGCTCGACGCTCTCGAAGATGTGGTTGCGGCTCTGCGGGTCCACACCGACGGTGGGTTCGTCGAGAAACAGGAGGCGCGGGCTGTGGATCAGGCCGACCGCCAGGTTGATGCGCCGCTTCATGCCGCCGGAGTAGGTTTTGACGGCATCCTTGGCGCGGTCGGTCATGGCCACGTATTGCAGCACTGTCTCGACGCGCTGCTTGAGATCGGCTCCGCCCAGCCCGAACATCTGGCCGTAGAAGGTCAGATTGTCGCGGGCGTTGAGGGTGGGGTACAGCGCCAGGTCTTGCGGCACGATGCCGATCAGGCGCTTGACCTGGCTGGCCTCTTTGACCACGTCGTGTCCGTAGATGCGGATGCGGCCCTCGGTGGGCGGGAACAGGCAGGTTGACATCGAAATCGTCTGCGTCTTGCCTGCGCCGTTAGGGCCTAACAAGCCAAAGACTTCGCCCTCTTCGACCGAGAAACTCAGTCCTCTGACGGCTTCAAAACTGCCGTACTTCTTCACCAAGTTATCGACTTCCAGAATAGCGGGCATTGGACTTCTCCTTTGTTCTTCGATTAACTCACGTTACGCAGAAGTCTGTCTCACCGCCGAGAACGCGGAGAGCGCAGAGTGGATTTTCTGTGTAAGACTCAGCGTTCTCTGCGCCCTCTGCGGTAAAATCCTTTTCGACTGCGTAAGGCGAGTGATCAACTCTGTTCGGCTTTCCCAAAGAGCTGGCGCTTATCGAACCACGGCTTGACGAGCAGATACGCGCCGAGGATGATGAGGAAGATGGCCCCCTCGATTTGGACATTCCCGAACAACTCCAGAATGCCGCTCACCAATGAGACCACGCCGAGAAACGTGGTGAAGCCGCTCATCTTGATCCCGTTGAAGTAGCGCGCCGCGTTCAGTCCCAACATGATCATGCCGACGCCGATCGACCACAGCCCTTTGGGAACCGTTTCGTCGGGGACGAGGGCAAACCCGCCCAGCATGATCAGGAACAGTCCCCAGCCGATGTTTTCCAGGCGCTTGTTCAGGGCGGCCTTTTCGGGATTTTGAACGACTGCCGGTTGCGCCGCCTGAGTGGCTTGCTGCTCGCCGCTTCCGGCGGTGGCCAGCAACACGATGCCCACGCTCCCCAGAGCGACGGCTGGCACCCAGGGCATGTTTTGATCGCCGACCTGGAACATCAGATTCTCCGGCGGCAAGACAATGTTCAGCACGCCGAGCACCGCCGCCAGGATCAGGCAGATAATCCCCCAGATCAATCGTGGCCTGTTCATGTTCGTTTCCTTTCTCAGGCGCGGGCCTCTGCAACGAAGCGGAGGTCCATTCGGATCGACTCGTGTTAGTTGTGAATTCGCCTTCAGTGTAGCGCGGAGAGGGGAAACGTCATCACCCGCTGCGGGTAATCAGCGGGTGATTGGGTGGGTGACGGGTGGTCCGGGGGAGGAATCAGGCGAGCAGGCCGAGTTCCCTGGCCTTGGTGATGGCCTGTTGGCGCGAGTTGACGCCCAGCTTGCCGTAGATGCTCTTGAGGTGAGCCTTGACGGTGTTGGCCGACACGTACAGGACTTGGGCGATCTCCTGGTTCGTCTGGCTGTGGGCGAGCCGGCGCAGGACTTCCAGCTCGCGCTCGCTGAGCGGCTCGACCAGTGGTTGGATGCGTGGAGGTGCTGCCCGGCCCTTGTACCCGGCCAGCCTGAACGCAGCCAACAGCTTGCCAATGTACTCTGTCGCAATGTGTTGTGAGGCCGCTTCCCGCAGCAGGGTCGCCATCGGTTCGCCCAGATCGACGAACGTGCGAACATAGCCCTCTGGCTCGGCCAGCATCAGAGCTTCACTCAAGAAAGTGAGTGCTTCATCGGATGTGGGTGCAGCCAATGCTTGCAGCGCGCGTGTCTCGACGATGGCATTCTGCACTCCGGCGCGGGTGATTCGCTCATGGCGCGCCGTTAACAACTCGGCACACGCGGCGCGTTGTCCTTGCCTGAGAAGCCACTGAGCCTGCGCTGAACTGAGCACAAGATAATCGGGAAGCGTCTCCACTCTATCCAGCGCGGGGAATTGCTCGATCAGTTGAGCAGCGGTGTCGAGATCGTTTCCCAGCAACGCGATCAAAGCGTGGTATCCCAGCGCATACCAGTGCGCAGACGGAGATAGGCCGGGCTGCTCTGCCAGGCGAGAACTTTCTTGAATTGCCGCCTGCGCCGCAGAGATGTCGCCCTGAGCCTGCTTGATCAAGGCCAACGTGCGATAACTCGCCAACAAAACCTCGACGTTGCCGCTGCGCCGGCTGAACTCGATTCCGCCTTGGGCCAGATGAGCAGCGGCTTCGAGATCGTTCCACTCGTAGAGCAGGCGAGCCAGATCGACTTGCCCCAGGGCCGCGACCGGAAGTTGCCCACTCTCATCGATCACTTGGCGATAAGCGTCAGCCGCGCGGTGCAATTTACCGCGCGCTGCTTCGATTCTGCACAAGAACACGTTGGCCGTCGCTTCGACATAGTTGTTCTCCGACCGATGTGCCGCCTCGCGCGCTTCGGTGAGCATCTGCTGCGCCCCGGCCAAATGACCGACATACCAGTAGGCCATGCCCAGGTTCATCGCCACGATGCTACGCGATCCCCAATCATCCTGCGGCAGAAGCGCCAGCGCGCGCTGCGATAGTTCGACCACGCGACGGCCATTGCCTCGGACGCGTGCGATGTATGCTTGCGCGGCGGCGATTTCGCCCAGAAAGACCGGATCGTTCTGCGCGGCCTGCTCGGCTTGCTGCAAACAGAACTCAGCCGGGTCGAGCTGCGCGGCGAGGATCAACGGCCAACTGTATTCGTAACACAACCGCGGTCGGGCGTGCACGAAATCTTCTGGTAGTGCTCGATACCAGTTCAGCAGCGTGACGACCTCGCCGCGCTTCAGCATGTCCGAGCCGATGCGCAGTAGGAGATCGGCGGCTCGCTCCCAATCGGATGCAGCTAAAGCGTGGCGGATGGCATCGGCGCGGAAGCCGTTGGCTGCGTACCACTGGCTGGCCCGTCGATGCAACTGATTCACCGTGTGACCAGACTCAACGTGCAGGCGGTGATGCAACAGATCGACAAAGAGATGATGATAGCGATACCACTCGCGCGTCTGATCGAGCGGTATGATGAAGAGATTGGCCTGCTCCAAAGCACACAGCATGTCGCGGCTGTTGCCCCGGTCGACTACCGCATCACACAGGGGCGCGGTAAGACGATCGAGGATGGAGGTCTTGAGCAGGAAATCCTGCACATCGGCAGGTTGGCGCTGGAACACTTCATCCATCAAATAGTCCAGGACGTAGCGGTTGCTGCCGGTGAACGATTCGACCCACTGCTTGACGTCGGCGTGACCGCGCAAGGATAAAGCGAGAAGCTGCAGACCGGCGATCCATCCTTCGGTGCGCTGCTGAAGCGCAGCCAGGTCATCGGGGGCAAGTTCCGTCTGCGCGACCCGTCGCATAAAGTCGGCCGTCTCTTCGGTAGTAAACTGCAGGTCGGCCTGCCGAATCTCCACGATCTGTCCGCGCGCTCGCAGGCGGGAAAGCGGCAAAAGGGGATCCTCGCGGGTGATGAGGACCAGATGCATCTGGGGCGGCTGATGCTCCAGAAGGAAAGCCAATTGCTGGTGAACCGGCGGCGTGTCGATCAAATGATAGTCGTCGAGGACGAGGGCAAACGGAGAGGATACGGACGCAATCTCGTTGATGAGGGAAGTGAGCAGCGCTTCGGGAGGCGGCGGCTGTGGACTCTGCATCATTGCCTGAGTGCCACGGCCGATAGCGGGGTCAATCTGCCGCAGCGCTGCGATAAGGTAAGTAAAGAAACGTGCCGGGTCACCGTCTCCCTCGTCAAGAGAGAGCCAGGCAAGTGGAAAACCATGCCCAGCGTCGCTCGTGTGCCACTCGCTCACGAGTGTGGTCTTGCCGAATCCAGCAGGCGCAGAGATGAGGGTAAGAGGGTGTGTCAGCCCCTCGCTCACACGTGCAGTGAGGCGCAGGCGCGGGACGAGGCCGGGACGCGCCGGCGGGATATAGAGTTTTGTGCTGAGGAGGAGCCCAGAGGCGGACACCGGTTGCCTCCAACTGCAATTGTAACCGAAGAATGGCCAATGTCCAGACCTCTGGGATTTCACTTGTCCACGTCAGACTTGATCTCGCTCAGCGAGGTCGCCTCGACGCCAGGCGCGATTGCCAGTGTTGGCGAGCGCCGACATTTATGAGAATCTGCAAGACTGGATCAGTAATGTATATTGACGATCGTACCGGTCAACACATTATCCAATTTTGAACTGCTGGAGTTGCGGCGGTTGCTGCTGACAGCAAAGTAGAGCGAATCCAATCAACGGAACTCCGAAAGGTAGCGGACGGTGTTGCGCATCTCGTCAGCGGCTACTGTATCGAGAAAGCGAATCAGGCGGCGTATGAACTCGCCCAACTCGCGATTGCGGAATTGCTCGGAGATGAGGGTGCCTGCATGATCGCGCCCAGCTTCTGTCCAGCGTTGAGCCATCGGGGAAAAGTCGCGGTCATTATTCGTTAGCAAAGTCATGCCAAGTTCGGTCGCCCGCGCCAGAATCACTTCGTCAAGGGCGGCGCCAAAACCATCCTCAATCGCGCTCCGACAATCGTAGCCGCGCTGGCGCAACGCAGGAACGCTGCGCGTGGTGAGGTCTGCATCGACGTAGAGCGCGACGAATAAGCGATCGTCACTCATGAATTGTCGTCGCGAGCCCTGGTATGGCGGATGTTCTGCGCGGCAATCACGGCATCGATCTCAGCGCGATGGTCATAGTAGTAGCTGAACGCGGCATGAACCTGGGCTGCACTCAGATCGGGGTACGCCTCCAGGACATCCTCTACCGTATCGCCCTGTTTGTGCATGGCTGCCAGCACCCAGACCGGGATGCGCGTTCCTGCAATGCAAGCATCGCCACCCTGCACACCCGGTCGCCGTTCGATATGCCGGGATGGTTGCGAGGTGATCTCATCAATGATCTCTTCCACGCTCTGCTGCCGCGTTCGCGCTAGCTGTTCGACGCGTTTGTAAGTGTCTGACGGAAGGGTCACAGTATGCATTTCGCCCATAGGAACACTCCTCCGGCTGCTATGGTAGTTGGGAATTATAGCGAAGTCAAGTCGGCACGCAGGACTAATGCCGAGTCTGATTGAGGGGGATCGCAATAGGTAAACTGGTGACGAGGGGTGAGGTTCAGATCAGTAATGTATATTGACGACCGTGCCGTAATCCGCCCACTGGTACAGCCATAGCGCGTCGGCGTTGGTCATGTTGATGCAGCCGTGACTCATCGGCCGGCCGAAGTTGTTGTGCCAGTAGGTGCCATGCAGCGCGTAGCCTTGATAGAAGTACTGCACCCACTCCACGCCGGGTAAGTAGTAACCGGGGCCGCTCATCGTCTGCGAGTCGTAGCGCAGGTAGATGCGGAACTGGCCGGTAACGGTTGGGGTGTTGGGCAGTCCGGTCGAGACGGTGAAGGTGCGCAGCGGTGTGTCACCTTCGTACGCGGTGACGGACTGTGCGCTGAGGTTGACATCGATCCAGCGCGAGGAGGGATCGCCCCCCGCGGGCGGGAGTTCTGCCGTGGGAGGCGGTGGAATGTAGGGTGTGTCCGTCGGCAGTGGAACCGGCGTGTCCGTCGGCGGCGGCAGAGGTGTGTCGGTGGGCGCCGGCGTGTCTGTCGGCGGCGGTGTAGCTGTGGGTATGGGCGTCACGGTGGACGTGGGCGTGTCCATCGGGCTGGCTGTGGCGGTCGCGCTGGGCGTCATCGTCGCTGTTGGCGTGACCTGCGCAATCACGCTCGTCGGCGCGCCGGCTGCATCGACATGGCCGGTGTTCCCCGATCCGAGCAGCAGCATCCCTCCGGCAAACATCACGCACGCGACAACCGACACAATCAGCATCCACTGCGCTCTCGATACGGCTCGCCGCGCGAGCGAAGGCTGCGTGATCTCATCGGGTCTGACGCGCGGCGCGGGCGGAGTCGGTTGATCGGCACGCGGCGGTGGCGGCAGCCGCTTGCGCGCCCAGCGGATGCCGGCATGAGCGCGCGGCTCGCGCGGATTGATTTCGAGCGCGCGCGACAAATAGCGCAAACTGGTCTCGCCATCAGGCGCGAGCGCGGCCAACCACAGCAGCGCTTCGACGCATTCCGGATCGAGCATCAGGGCCTGCTCGAATTCGCGGCACGCAAAGGCCGTATGCCTGGCACGCGCATCGGCCATGCCCCGGCGGAGCAGATCGGCGACAACAGGATGAAGGTTGCTGAATAGATCGGGCATGATTCCGGTTGTAAGATTGTTGAACCGCGGAGCACGCAGAGATCGCGGAGTCAGATCTATGAAAATCTCTGCGGTCTCGGCGCTCTTTGCGGTGAAACTGCGTAAGGTGAAGCTCTTACTTCTCCAAAAAACAGATGATTCCCTCGGCGATACCGTCCGCCACGCGGTCCGGCTGGCCGTTGAGAATCGGTCGATCCAGGTACAGGAAACCCGTCTCGATGATCGCGGCCGGCGTGTCCGGCGCAACCTCGTCGAAGGTGTGATAACTGGTCATGTCGGGCGTGATGCTGCTCTCGTGAAAACCGAGGCCGGTCGCCCCCCGGTATTTGTCGATCAGACACCCGACCAGCCGATCTTCGGTTTCCGGCACGAAGGAGGCCGCCGAGCGCGCGACCTTGAAACCCGTTGCGATGTCGTTGATGTACTCGCACGAATCGGCGTGGATCGAGATCAACGCATCGGCGACGTAGCCGTTCAGCCGTCGATCGAATTCTTGCAGCAGATCGACGCGGTAGCCGCGCGCCTGAAGCCGAGCGACGACGCGCCGGGCGATGCCGAGATTGACGGCCTGCTCGGTCAGCCCATCGCCACACACCGCGCCCGAGTCGTTGCCCCAGTGCCCGGCCACGATGCCCACGCGCGGATGGCGCGGCCGGCCCGCCGGTTGGGCAGCCAGGCCGAATTCGGGCCGGTGCGCGGGCGACTGGCTCAACGACGAAGAGGACGAAACGAAGGCGAAGCCCGCCACGACAATCAGCGCGATGAGCGCCAGAATCGCCGTCCAGCGTGAAGCGCTGGCGAGACGCCACAACGCATGGCGTCGCATGAGGGAAGGGCCTGCCGGGCGGAACATGGCAAAATGATACTTCGGATAGAAGGGTTAGTCAAAGGGATTGGTGGTTGCGGATTGTAGATGAAAGCGAAAACGTGGTAAGATGCGCAGAATGCCGGACGGTGAACCGTCCGGCTGAAGGCATGGAAGCCCGGTCAACCGGGCTGCGTGCTAATCGGCTTCAGTCCGGAGTTTGAACTTGACATCGTGACCAAGAGCATGTGATGCGGCCACTCCGCAAGACCGGTATGCGGCGACTTCAGGCGGGAATCGCCCGGGCGCATCCGCCGCAGGCCGAGATCGCCTTTCTGCTGCAAAACCTGGATGACCCGGTCAACGTCGGCGCGCTGTTTCGTATCGCCGATGCCTGTGCCGCTCGCGAGATGATCCTGGTCGGCGAGACGCCGATGCCGCCGCATCCGGGTATCAGCCTGACGGCGCGCGGCTGCGAGCGGCGTGTGCCGTGGCGGCACATCCAGCACATCGAGGATGCCATCGCTGCACTCAAATCCGCGAGTTATCATCTGCTGGCGCTGGAGATCGCGGCGGACGCGTGGGTGTACACGGAATACGACTATCCGGACAAGGTCTGCCTGGTGCTCGGCGGTGAAGGTGAAGGGGTGTGGCCTAAGACGCTGCGCCTGTGCGACGGCGCGGTCTTCATTCCGATGTACGGCAAAGGCCCATCGCTGAACGTGCACGTCGCGGCGGCGTTGGTAGCGTATCATATCCGCATGCGCCGCTGGTGATTATTCACTTCTCACCGCAGGCTGCGAAGCGAGCGGAGAGCGCAGAGAATGACAGATTCTCTCGGCGGCCTCTGCGCCTCTGCGGTGCACAGGCGATGTGTGTGCAATCACCGGATGCGGCGGGGCTGACGGACGACGCACGCGAAAGGAGGAACCGATGAAAGTGCGAGACATCATGACGACCGACGTGGTCAGCGTGAGGCGCGACACGTCGGTCAACGCGGTCGCCAAAGTGATGGGCGCGCGAGACATCAGCGGTGTGCCGGTCGTCGATGACGATGGCGCGGTCGTCGGCATCATCACCGAGTTAGATCTGATCGTCCGCAACACGCGGCTGGACGTGCCGCGCTTCATGCAGATTCTCGACCTGGGCCGCATCCCCCTGGAATGGCCCGGCCATTATCAAGAGCGCATGAGGCACATGTTGGGCACGCGCGCCGAGGACGTGATGTCGCGCCAGGTGGTGACGATCGGCCCGGAGGACAGTGTCGAGCAGTTGGCCGAGTTGATGGTGCAGCGGCGTGTGAATCCGGTTCCGGTGGTAGAGGGAGAGCGGCTGGTGGGCATCGTCAGCCGCGCCGATCTCATCGACATGATGGCCGCCGCGATGAATGCGCCGTCGGAGAGCCTATGAGAGCGCGCGCCCGACCGGCCCTGTTCCTGATCGTCTTCGTCCTGGTCGCCTGGTTCGTCCTCGACCGCGTGCGCATCGTCGTCTTCGTGCAAACTTCGCCGCTGGCGCTGCTGGCGCTCATCGCCGTCGTCGCGATCGTCATCTTCCTCGTCGTCGATCATTTGCTCCGCCGCACGCGATAAAGGCAAAACCACAGAGACACGGAGCCACAGAGCCTATAGAACTCTCCGTGTCTCCGTGCCTTCGTGGTTATCATTCCCTCGCAAACACCGGCTGAACCTCGAACTGAAACCTCGCGCCAAAGCGCCGCAGCGCGCGCAGCACCGGAAGGCCCAGCCAGGCCAGCAGCAGCACGTTACCGATCGCGCTCGCCGTGTCCCACCACAGCGACGTCGTCGCGTAGAAGGCTGCGTAGCGCGCCAGAGCATTGCCCACGCCCAGCCCGGCTTGCCACGACATCCCTGCACCCGCATCGACCAGCGGCCAGAAGTACAGATTGAGAATCGCGCCGTAGAGAAAACCCCACAGAAAACCAAAGGGCAAGAGCAAAACCGAATCGAATTTAGAATGAAGAATGAAGAATGAAGAATCCGACTTTCTCAATTCTGCATTCTTCATTCTCAATTGGCCGAGCGCTCCCGCTGTAAGCCCGATCCATCCCGCGCCGAACATCTGGAACGGCAGCCACGGGCCAACTCCGCCGGTCGCGATGGCCGATGTGAGCAGGCTGAACGCGCCGAACAGGAACCCGAAGCGCGCGCCGTAAGCGTAGCCGACTAACATGACGAGCAAAAACACCGGCGAGAAGCCGCCCGGCAGCGGAAGGATCAGCGTCTCGGCCAATCGCAACACGGCGTTGATCGCACATAGCACGCCTAGCACGGCGATGCGCTTGGCATTGAGACGTAGCGTGCCCAGCGCCGCGAACAACGCGACCAGTGTCACACCGAGGATGATCGGCGCATCGGATGACCGCGCCGTAGCCTCGCCGGTGACGATCTGCGGACTGACAAACGGATAGGCGAATGCCGCCACGCCGACGATCTGGATGGCGAGGAAGAACGCATCACCGGAGAGACGAACGACGAAGGACGAAGGATCAATCTGTGCCGCCACCGTCATTCGCCGTTCGTCCTTGGTCATTTGTCTTTCGTCAGCGGTCATTCGCCACCTGTCGCCCCGCATCCTCGATAGCACCGATCGCATCCTCGACCGTGAGCAGCCCGCCTCCTCCGAACAACTTGTTAATCTGCGTCGAGAAGATGGCGCTCTCGCCCAGCGCGTCGCGCGTCGAACCATCTACGATGATCTCGCCCTCCGCCATCAAGACGACGCGATCGGCGGCGCGGGCGACAAGCTCCACATCGTGCGTCACCATCACAATCGCCGTGCCGTCGCGCTGCCAGCGCTTCAACGCCTGGATCAGCCGCTCTTTGTTGAGGTAATCCAGCCCGCGCGTCGGCTCGTCGAGCAGCAGGATCGAGGGGCGCACGACAGCAACCGAAGCCAATGCCGCGCGCTGGCGCTCGCCCGTCGAGAGATCGCGCGGATAAGCATCGGCCAGGCTGTCGAGTCCGAACGCGGCCAATAGTTCTTGCGGGGCGTCTTGCCCATCGGTGATGCCGTGACTCTTCAACGTGAAGCGTAACTCGTCACGCACCGAGTCGGCGAAGAGCAGCGCGCCCGGATTCTGCGGCACGTACCCGACCTGCGCCGCAACCTGATCCACGCGCTTGTCGCGAATGTCCTCGCCCCGCACGCGCACCTCGCCCGACTTCGGCTTGATCAGCCCGATCGCGCATTTCAACAACGTCGTCTTGCCCGATCCATTGCGCCCCATCACGGCGACGAACTCACCGGCGTCGACTTGCAGCGTAATATTTCTGAGCGCAATGTGATCTCCGTAAGCGTGCGAGACGCGAGTGAGCTCAAGGACCGGCGACAACAGGCTGCTGGCGGCGCTCGGTCGCCGATGGTGGCTGAACCTGTGCCTCATCGCCGGCACGAAACGTCTGCCCTCCTTCACGGTGAGCGGCAGAGGATTCCAGTTGAGGGCTTTGCCCAGCGTCGCCACTGGCGGCATCAGATCGATCTGCGCCAGCACGTCGCGCGGCGAGCCGACGAGCGGCGGTTGGCCTGTTCGCATGACGACGACGCGATCGGCGTGTTGAACGACGCGCTCCAGCCGGTGCTCACTCAAGACGATCGTCAGGCCCAGATCGTCATTCAACCGATCGAGCGCGGCCAACACTTCCTCGGCGCCAAGTGGATCGAGTTGCGAGGTCGGCTCGTCGAGCAGCAAGATCGACGGCTGAAGAGCGAGCGCCGAGGCAATTGCCACGCGCTGTTGTTCGCCGCCCGACAACGAAGCGACCGGTCGATCGCGCAGCGCGGCGATGCCCAGCAGATCGAGCACTTCCTCGACGCGCTTGCGCATCGTCAAGGGCGGCACACCCAGGTTCTCCATGCCGAAAGCCAGCTCGTCCTCCACGCGCTCGGTGACGAATTGCGCTTCGGGTTCCTGAAACACGAATCCGGCGTGAGCGGCGAGTTCGGCGGGCGGGTGCTCGCGCGTATCCAGCCCATCGACCTGCACGCGGCCCGCCAATCGCCCGCCGCTGAAGTGCGGCACTAAACCGTTAATGCAGCGCAGAAAAGTGGACTTGCCCGATCCGCTGGGGCCGATCACCAGCACAAACTCGCCGCGCGCAATCTCCAGCGACACGTCGACGAGCGCGGGAGCCGATGCGTTGGGATACGTGAAGGCAACCTGCTCAAAGTGAATCATCACAAGGGCGTTCGTGCGGGTCTAGGAACGTGCCGAGTCTCACTGGCGTGATTCAGGCGGTGAAATCGAGCCGATCAACCAAAAACCGGCTGATGAGATCGAAGTTCAACATATACTTCGGGGGGCGCGGTCTCCCGTTACTATTTCGACCCTGATGATGTATTTCAAGTGACCTTACATTCCGAGCACTGACCGTTAGAAAGAGGATCTCCTGCAAGATCACCCGGGTCTTTCTATACCGCGATAGAGCGGTTCGTTGCTCTCGTCCAATCTCGTATTTCGATTTTCCACCCTTCAACTCTTCATGCCATTTCTGGAACGAGCGCTCGTCATCGTTGTATTCAACGTCGCACATGGCGATGATCAATCCATGTGAGCCATATCGTCGAATACTGCTGTCCATTGCAGCCGTGTCGTTGAGAATGGCTCGATGGTCATCAGATTTGATCGCTTTCGCTTTGAAATCCCAGTTGATGGTCCTCTTCGCGTCAAACTTGACCTTCCCGATCTTCTCACCGGGCATATCGAAGATACCCTTCAAATTGGCGCGGCACTGGTATTCAAAGTAAAAAGCCCACCCCTCCATCTGTCGCCAGTTGTAATTTGCCTCTTTGAGCTCAAGTACACACTGCTTGCCATCCCAGTCAGCAGGCAGATTCGCCAGTGCGCTTTCAGCAAGAGCAATATCCTCTTTCACGATGGACACCTCACCAATCACATCAGCGCTTGCGATACTCGCCTTTTTCTTTCAGGAGACGCGGCTGAACAGGAGTGACCGCCTGCATTTTTGTCTTTCGCTGGTTACGGTGTTGAGAAGGGCTTTCGACAGTCGAGTCGTTTAACCCGACCTTGTCGAAGACAGCAATCAATTGCTTAGGGCGAAGCGCCAACGGTTTATGGATCCGATGTTGCGTGAGTTCGACATACTTGGCGATGATTTCATAACCGACATATTGGCGTTCCAGCCAGCTGGCAACTTTTGGTGTCTGGCCGGAACCCACAAATGGATCAAGAACCAGCTCGCCCGGATAGGAATACATGGTGATGAGACGATATGGGATTTCTTCGGGGAAGGGGCAAGGATGTTCGAGGTGATCCGGCGGCACGGGTGCAATGTGCCACACATTGTTGGCAACGTCCATCGTGAACAGTCGATTGATCGGGTATTGGGCGGCTCTTTTCTCTTCTTCACTTCGATTCTGGTAAATGGCCGGGCCAGGCTTGCGAAAGACCAGGATGTACTCGGTCATGATGTTGGGATAATAGTAGCCGGGATACGGCTTTTGAATCGTGACGCCTGCCCGCTTCACGCCCGCCGTGGTTTTGTGCCAGATAATATCTTGATGGAACTCCCAGCCCCTTTGCGCGAGACGCGAAGTGACATCAAATGGCACAGGATAGTGCTTGCCATCCTGCAGCACTGTTCCAATCACGATGCCGCAGAAGCCACCGGGTTTAGTGACTCGCAGCACCTCAGAAAAAATCCTATCGATCCAATCCAGATAATTGGAGTATTCCGCGTAACCATTACTGTACGCACGTGTGCGGTAATACTGGCTCTTGTCTGATGCGTGGATGTCGTAGTCGATTGCGTTCCAATAAGGAGGTGAAGTGACTGTGAGCGAGACGCTATTGTCGCTCAACTCGGGCATGGACTCGCAAGAGTGCTGGAAAATCTGGTTCATTGGACGCCACCTCAGTCGTAAGCAATTGACTACTAGATTACCACATTATTGGCGCGATTACGCTTCCGACACTGATTCTTGCGCCTGCGCCTTCCACTTCAACACACTCACTGCCGGCGCGACCAACACGAGCATCGCCATGACGACCCGCACGTCGAGCAGCGGGAGCGTCGCGCGCGGATACGGATAGTAGGCCAGCACCGATGCATCGTTGATAGAGACGAAGACGAGGATGCCCATCGAGGCGAGCGCGGCCAGCACAGCCAGCGTGTCGGCCATCGACCAGCGCTCGCGCCGATAGCGCGTGGTCGATCCGCCCGCGCGCGCCGACACGAACAGCCAGCCCGCACCGATGGCGATCAGCGCCCAACCGGCGATCGCCGCAGGCCAGTACATCTGAATCAGGCTGCCGGTGATCAGCGCCATCCAACCCAGGTGGGTCGGGCGACCCTGCGCGTGCGCGTAGCCGCGCGCCTCCATCGCCTCGGCGATCTGCGCCGCGCTCTCCAGGCTATTCAACAACAGCGGCACGATCATCGCCGTCAGATCGCGCAGGTGACGCGGCCGGTAGCCGCGCACGGCCTGCGCTTCGCGCACTTCCCGCGCCGTGCGCAGCGCCTGTGGGAAAAACGTCAGCGCGATCGACACGACCAGCCCGGCGTGGCGCACGGCGCGCGGCGCGAGTGACAGCATTTGATACGGCGTGATCGCCAGGCTGAAGGTATTGAACGCGGCAAAGAACAGCCACACGGCCAGGCCGTTCGTCAGGCCGAACAGCGCCGCCTCGAGCGTGACGCGCCCGCCGATCAACGGCAGCGAACCGGGCAATGTCAGCAGCAGCGTGTCGCCATAGTGCGCCGTCAGCGCGTTCCACAGCGTCGCGACGAGGATCATCGTCAGGCCCAAGCGCCACAACGGCAGCGCGCGGTGACGGCTTTCACCTTCGATCCGCGTTCGGACGACGGCGACGGCCAACACCGCAAGGATCAGCACCATCGGGTTGCGGCCGATCAGCGCCGGCAACGATGCTGCAACGACCCAGACCGCCCAGGCACGCGGGTTCAAGCGAGCCACTTCACTGCTCCCCAAAACGATCCGCGAAGAGCGCCAACACGCACAGATGCGAGGCCCAACCGCATCCGTTGCTCATTCGTTTATTCGTTGTCCATCCGTTGCTTATCCGTTGACGCTTTGCGCCGATCCGAAATAAACCAGTACACCTTCAGCGCCACGCCCACCACAACGACACCGGCAGCGACATAGTTCAGCACGGTTCCCAGATCGGGCGGTGTGGCCTGCGAGGGGCTGGGCGTTTCACTACCCGGCTGCGACACGCCGGGCATAAAGGCCTGAAAGGTGGCGGCTGGTGTCGGCGCGGCGGGATCGCACGGGGTGGCGGGGCCGCACAGCGCCGGATCGGTTACTGGCGTCGGAAGGCCGATCGGACTGTCCAGCGGCGATTGGATCGGGCTGACCACTTGCAACAGTCCAACTTGCGCGCGCGTCGGCAGTGCGATCCACAATATGGCGTACACAACCAACATCCATCGAGTCAATCGAGATACAGTCATTTTCACCTCGCGACCTTGTGAAGGCCTTGACGACCTGGCCTTCGCAAGGTCGCAGTTTACCATCCGACTACAAAACGCGCACGCGGAACCGCGCCCGGATTCCGGCGAAGATGAGCAAGACGCCGAGCGCGAGGGTCGGCCAGACATCGAGCACGCTACCCGATTCAGGCAGCAGCACCGGAACCGCGCCCGAAGCCGGCACCACGCTCACGCGCACGAAGGTCTTGCCGTACAGTGCCGGAACGGCTTGCAGCGTCGCCAGCACGTTCGGGCCGGGGAAGACCGCGTTGAACGAGAACGATCCATCGTCGTTTTGCAGCGCCAGCAGTGCGCCGATTGGATCGCCGCCGC
>DATBWU010000162.1:0-10074 GCA_036514635.1 Anaerolineae bacterium
GTGTGCACGCAAAACATGTCAGGCCGTTTGCGCCCGACGATGCCCACTCCGCTGCGCTACGGGGTGCTTCGCAAAATCGTCGGGCGCATACCACAAAGCCGGACACACGCCTGCGGCGGGTGCAGTGCTTCCGTAAATCCGGCTGGATTCAGCCCGGTTTACCGGGCTTGGCAGCCTGAGCCGGGTGGCTTCAGCCCCCGGCAGTGGGCGAACTGACAACCTTTGCGTGCACACGGTGCATTTCAATTCCGGGGCGGGTTATGGCGGGCGCCTCACACGGGTATCGGCAAGAAGAAAAACGCCAGCGCCAGGATCACGTACACCACCAACAGCATCGCCCCTTCCAGCCAGTTGCTCTCGCCGTCCAGCGACACGAAGGCGGTGATCACCGACGCCGCGAGCACCGCCGACAACTCGTACGAGTTGAATTCCAGTTTCAGCGGGTTGCCCAGCACCAGGCTCAGAATGACCATCACCGGCGCGACGAACAATGCGATTTGCAGGCTCGACCCGACGGCGATGCTCAGGCTCAGGTCCATCTTGTTCTTCACTGCCACCTGCACGGCGACCAGGTGCTCGGCCACGTTGCCGACGATCGGCACCAGGATAATGCCGAGGAAGAACTCGCTCAATCCGAGCGATTCGGTCACCGGCTTGACCGCGCCGACGAGAATCTCGCTGAGGACGACAATCAGCCCGACCGCGATCACCAGAGCGATCAGCGCGTGGCGCATACTCCAGCCCGACGGCGCGTGCGCCTCGCGCACGAGCGGATCACCCTCGTGCGAGCGCGTCGTCAACGAATACACCAGCGCCAGCACGTACATCACCAGCATGGCGATCGACGCGCCAATGCTTAACCCCTCCACCGATGCGAAATTCGGTTCAATGGCAATATTGAACAGCGACGGGATACCGAGCGCGATCACCGACAAGATTAGCAGCGTAGCGTCCACACCCGCATGAGCGCGATCAAATTTCTGGACGCCATTCTTAATTCCGCCGACCAACAACGCTACGCCCATCACCAGCAGCAGGTTGCCGAGGATCGAACCCGTGATGGACGCCAATACCAGACTGACCAGCCCCTCTCTCAATGCCGCCAGCGCGATGATCAACTCGGCGGCGTTACCCAGCGTCGCATTCAGCAACCCTCCTAACCGTGGGCCGGTTTTCTCGGCGAGCGCTTCCGTCGCCGTGCCGATCATCCCGGCCAGCGGAATCACCCCGGCCGCCGACAAGAGGAACCGATACAGTGGATCGGCTTCGGCCGCTTCAGCGAGAATCGCCGCCGGCACAAAGATGACGGTGATGAGCAGCGGCGTGTTAAGCCCGAGCAGGTCTTTCAGGTACGCGACGCGTGTCATATTCTCCCTTCGAACAGCGATTTTGGCGCGCAGGGCGGAATCAAGGCCTGCAGCGCGCGCGGCTCGACGGTGAACTCGGCCGGCGATGTGCCAATCGGCTCTGCATCGACGTGAACATCGAAACGAGTCGATGTTGAGATACGCACATACCGCGCGCGTGTCGTCATCACACGGGAATCGTGCACGTAGCGGTGCAACAACGCTCTCAGGAAATAGCCGATCGCCGTCACAAACCGCTCGCCGCGAAACACGCTGACGTCCAGCCAGCCATCATCCAACCGCGCCTGGGGCGTGAGATGGAAGTAGCCTGCGTACAGCTCAGTGTTGCTCACCACGGCCAGCATTGCGCGCTCGGTCGAGCACCGGCCATCGATCTCGATCTCGATCCGCGCACCGCGATAAGCCAGCGCGGCGCGCAGGGCCGCCAGGCTGTAGCCGATCACGCCCCAACGTTTGAACGACGCCGGTCGCGGCTCGACCGAGTGCGTGATGTGCGCATCCAGCCCGAGTCCCGACCACAACAGGAAATAGCGTGAGCATTCGTGCACGGTTCCCAGGCCGACCGTCGCGCGACCCACGTCGATCGATCGAACCTGCGCTTCGGCCATCAAGCGCGCCGCGGCGATCAGCGCACGATGCGTCAGCGGCATCCGCAACTGTCGCGCCCACACATTCGCCGTCCCGCACGGCAGCAGGCCGACCGCCGTCTGGGTTCCCACCAGCGCGTTGACCGCCTCGTTGAGCGTGCCGTCACCGCCGGCGATCAGCGCCGCATCCAGCCCGGCCTCGGCCGCCGCCCGCGCCAGCCGGCCCGCATCGCCGGGTGCACGTGTCTGCTCCAGTTCGATCGACCAGCCGCGATCGACCAGATACCTGCGCACCTCGATCAGGTCAGGCTGCATATTGCGCGAACCCGAGGTCGGATTATGGATGATCACTCCCCGGCGCATAGCGCGCGATTATATCAGCGGCGATAGCCGGGCGCAACACACCGCTACACTCGCACTCCCCTGCTCAATCGTCATACTCCCACACTCAATTGCATCTCATCCGACTTGAGGTACAATACCGCTCGATCCGCGCTCCACGTGCGACAGCATGGAAACGACCACCCTCCTCAACAACCGATACCGCCTGCTCTCGCAGATCGCTGCCGGCGGTATGGCTGTGGTCTACAAGGCCCAGGATACGCTGCTCAACCGCGTCGTCGCGGTCAAAGTCTTGCGCGAATCCTACGCCGCCGATCCCACCTTCCAGGCCCGCTTCCAGCGCGAGGCCGAAGCCGCGGCCAACCTCAACCACGCCAACATCGTCACCGTGTACGATGTCGGGCACGACACCGGCCGGCACTACATCGTGATGGAGTACGTCGACGGGGAAGACTTGAAGCACATCATCCGCGCCGAAGCGCCCTTGAGCATTCAGCGCGCCGTCGATATCGCAATCCAGATGTGCGCCGCGCTGGGAGCCGCGCACCGCGCCGGTCTGGTGCACTGCGACGTCAAGCCGCAAAATGTGCTGGTGACGAGCGATAGCCGCGTCAAGGTTACCGACTTCGGTATTGCGCGCGTCGTGGCGCAGGCATCTACCGCCATCACCGAAACGGTGTGGGGCACGCCGCAGTACATCTCGCCGGAGCAGGCGGCGGGCGAGTCGCCCACGCCCGCCAGCGATGTGTACGCCGTCGGCGTGATCCTGTACGAGATGCTGTCGGGCCGCCTGCCGTTCGAAGGTGAGACGCACACGCAACTGGCGCTGGCTCACCTGCGCGACGAGCCGCCGCCCCTGCCCTCACTCAACCCGGCCGTGCCGCCGCAGATCGACCAGGTCGTGCGCAAGGTGATGAGCAAGGAGCCGTCGGCGCGCTATCGTAACGCCGACCAACTCGCGACGATCCTGATCGAATATCGCAACATCGCCGAGCAGGCTACCGGCTACATGCCGCCTACGCGCGCGCCGATCACCCCGACACAGGCACGCCCGTCCGTGGCGGCGCGGCCCGCTCAAGCGACCGAGGAAGGTTTCGATTGGCTGGGCTGGTTGCTGGGCGGGATCGCGGCGATTGCCATCATCGGGTTGATACCGCTGTGGCTATTCGTTTTTCAGACGCTCGGCGCAGGTGGACGGAGCGTGACGCCGACGCCTCTCAACCAGACACCCTCGCCCGGCTCGGCGGTCACGCTCGGCGTCAATGATGTCCGCGTGCCCAGGGTGGTCGGCCTCACGCGCGACGAAGCCATCACCACACTCCGGGCCGCCGGCCTGCGCCCGGAAGAAGGCGCGCCACGCTTCAGCCAGGAAATCCCGGCCGGCAGGGTCATCGAGCAGAGGCCACTACCAGACGAAGGCGCGCCGCGCAACTCGATCGTGCTGATCATCGTCAGCAACGGCCCGCAGGTTTCGCAAGTGCCCAACTTAATCGGGCTGCCACTGACGACGAATATAGAGGAAAGCCTGAAGCAAGCCGGCTGGGACCTCCGCATCGAGCCGCAGTACAGCACCAGGCCGATCAGCGAAGTGCTCGGCCTGACACCGCCGCCGTTCACGCAGCTCGCCTCGGGCGAACCACTGACTGTCACGGTCAGCGGCGGGATTACGATCACGCTGAACACACAATTCGGCGGCTTGATCTCGCTCGACAGCGTGCTGCTGCCCGAGAACGAGCTGCGGCCCGGTGAGCCGATCGACATTACCTTCCTCTGGCACGCGCTCGATCGGGTTAATACTCCTTATAAACGTTTCATCCACTTCATCGACGAGAGGGGCGTCATCCGGTCCCAACAGGACTCCGAGCCGCAGCCTCCCACCACCACCTGGTCGCGCGACATAGTGATTCGCGATCAGTTCTTCCTCCCCACGCCGCCCGATCTTCCACCCGGCGATTACACCCTCCTGGTCGGCTTCTATCCTGTTGCCGACCCCAGCGGAGCCAATCGCTTGCCGATCACCGATGCCGGCAAATCCCAGGACATCGATAACCGCGCAGTGATCCAGACCATTAAGATCGTGCCGTAAAGCTACGCCTGGATGAACCTCACCCCTCGCCCCCTGACCCCTGACTCCAGGGCAATCGCATCTAATATGTCAAAGCCTGATTCGTTGTGATAATGCGCGGATGCTCCAGGCCCGCGTCCTCGCGGGCCGTCCGCGAGGACGCGGACGGTGAGCGACAATGTTGAATTTCCAGTATTAGATGAATTTAGATGCGATTGCCTATCCTTTACAGGGGTGCATGACACGATTGTTTGAAGTGGGGTATAATTTGGCAGGGTCTTAGGGAGGTATAACGTGAATACGTCAAGACCACGAAACAACTTTGTGTATCTGATTATCATCATTGCCATCGGCGCAATTCTGGTGTCCGTCCTGCGCGGCCAGTCGCCACGCTCGGATGACATCGCCTTGACCGACGTCGCAGCGCTGATCAACAATGATCAGGTCGAATCAATCTCGCAGACGGATTTAGACCTGACGATTACGAAGACGAACCGGGAAGTCGTCATTTCGCGTGTCGCGGATGGCTCACCGGCAGTGGAGCAGTTGATCGCGCTCGGAGCCGACCCCAACAAGTTCAAGGCCAGTACGCCGGGCTACGTCCCGATCAAGATCGAGCGTCCGCCGGAGTGGGGGACATGGCTCAGCCTGCTGTCGTACATGATCCCGGCGCTGTTCGTCGTCGGATTGATTTACTTCATGTTTCGGCAGGCGCAAGGCTCCAACAACCAGGCCCTGTCGTTCGGCAAGAGCCGCGCCCGCATGATCACCAGCGAGCACCCGACGGTTACGTTTGACGACGTGGCCGGCGCGGACGAAGCCAAGCAGGAACTGGCGGAGGTCGTGGAATTCCTCAAGGAGCCGGAAAAGTTTATCTCGCTCGGCGCGCGCATTCCCAAGGGCGTGCTGCTCGTCGGATCACCCGGCACGGGCAAGACACTGCTCGCCAAAGCCGTCTCCGGCGAGGCGGGCGTGCCATTCTTCAGCATCAGCGGCTCGGAATTTGTAGAGATGTTCGTCGGCGTGGGCGCGTCGCGTGTGCGTGACCTGTTCGATCAGGCCAAGCGCCATAGCCCATGCATCGTCTTCGTCGATGAGATCGATGCCGTCGGCCGGCATCGCGGTGCGGGGCTGGGCGGCTCGCACGATGAACGCGAGCAGACGCTCAATCAGATCCTGGTCGAGATGGATGGCTTCGACACCGACACCAACGTGATCGTCGTGGCCGCCACCAATCGGCCGGATATCCTCGACCCGGCCCTGATGCGCCCCGGTCGCTTCGACCGGCGCGTCGTCCTCGATCGACCCGATTTGCAGGGCCGCATGGGCATCTTCAAGGTTCACGTGCGCGGCAAGCCGCTGGCCGAAGATGTGGACCTCGAGCGGCTGGCGAAGGCCACGCCCGGCTTCGTCGGCGCGGACATCGAGAACACAGTCAACGAGGCCGCCATTCTGGCCGCGCGCCGCAACCGGAAAGCCATCGGCATGAGCGACATGGAAGAAGCAATCGAGCGCGTTATCCTGGGGCCGGAGCGCAAAAGCCGCATCATCACCCCTAAGGAAAAGCGGATCACGGCTTACCACGAAGCAGGCCATGCAGTGGCTATGCGCGGCTTGCCCAACTGCGATCCGTTGCGCAAGGTGACGATCGTGGCGCGGGGCATCGCCGGCGGCGTTACCTGGACCATGCCCGAAGAAGACGCGATGTACTTGAACCGTTCGAAATTGAAGGATACCATGGCCGGTCTGCTCGGTGGCCGCGCGGCGGAAGAGCTGGTGTTCGCGGGCGAAATCACCACCGGCGCGAGCAGCGATTTGGAAAAGGTCACCGAGATCGCGCGCAGCATGGTCACCCGCTGGGGCATGAGCGACAAGCTCGGCCCGCTGGTCTATGGCAAAAAAGAGGAACTCGTCTTCCTGGGCAAAGAGATCGGCGAGCAGCGCGACTACAGCGAAGCCGTCGCGCAAGAGATCGACGCCGAGGTGCGCCGCCTGGTCGCCGAGGCGCACGAGACGGCGCTGCAAATCCTGAAGCAACAGCGCGACAGGCTGGACGCCGTGGCTCAGGCGCTGATGGAAGTCGAAACCCTGGACATGGCCGAGTTCGAAGCGGTGTGGAACGGCCAGCCCCTGCCCAAGACCAAAGGCCCCAGCGCGCCGCCCGCGCCATCCGCCGGCAAGCCCAGCCCGGAATCGCCGACACCGAGCGGCATGCAGCCGAACCCTGTGCCGGCATAACCTGAGCATGAAAAGAGCCCCGGTTTCTGGGAGAAACCGGGGCTCTTTTTTGTGAACTCACCTCACGGCCATCTTCTTCTTTTCTTCCTCGACCAGCACGCGGCGCAACACCTTACCGACGAGTGTCTTGGGCAGCTCGCTGCGGAATTCGATCGAGCGCGGCTGCTTGTACGGCGCGAGTTTGTCCGCAATGAATTTCTTGATGTCTTCCTCGGTCGCAGCCACATCCGGCTTGAGCACCACCCAGGCTTTGACGACCTCCGTGCCGCGCGCCGGGTCGGTCAGTCCTGCCGCGCCAACTTCGAGCACCGCCGGGTGCAGGGCAATCGCTTCCTCGATCTCGCGCGGCCACACCTGGTAGCCGCCGACTTTGATCAGCTCCTTCTTGCGATCGACGATATAGAAGTAGCCGTCTTCGTCCATGCGAGCGATGTCGCCCGTGTACAGCCACGCTGCGCCGTTCGGGTCCTTGGGGTCTTTGCGCAGGGCATTTTGAGTCTTGGCCGGATCGGCGTGGTAGCCCAGCATCACTTGCGGTCCGCGAATGCACAGCTCGCCGATCTCGCCGATGCCCAGCTCCGTCACCTCGTCGTCGAGACTGACGATCTTGCACTCCATGTCCGGGAACGGCAGGCCGATCGAACCTTCTTTGTTCAGCCCTGACAGTGGGTTGCAATGCGAGGCCGTCGGCGCTTCGGACATGCCGTAGCCCTCGACCAGCTTGCCGCCGGTGTTCGCCTCGAACCGATTCTTGATCTCCAGCAGCAAGGGAGCCGATCCGGAGATGCAGGCTTTGATCGAGCGCAAGTCGTGCTTCTCGATGCCGGGATAGTTGTTGATCGCGTTGTACAGGCGCGGCACGCCGGGGAAGATCGTCGGCTTGCAGGCGTCAATCGCGTCGATGACGGTTTCCAGTTCGCGCGCGTTCGGCACCAGCACCATCGATGCGGCAGCCTGCACAGCCAATGACATGCCGGCCACCATGCCATACACATGGAATAGTGGAATGGCGATCAGCACGGTCTCCTGGCCCTCGGTGCAGTTGACGAACCAGGAACGTATCTGGAGCGTATTCGCCACCAGGTTGCGGTGCAGGGCGATGGCCGCCTTCGGTTCGCCGGTCGTTCCGCCTGAATATTGGAATAGTGCCCGATCGTCTGCACCGATATCCATCTTGGGTCGCTGCGACGCACGATACTTCGACATCAAGTCGCTGAAAGCGATGTGACCGGACGCCAGCTCGACGCGGTCGCCGCTCTTCTTCTCCCTCGCCAGCGTGAACAGGACACGCAACAGCCCGCTCATGTATTCTTTGATATTGGTGACGATCACGTTCCTGACTTTGGTGTTGGGCAGCGCCTTCTGCACGACCGGGTAAAAGCGGCTCATGCAGATGATCGTCTCCGCGCCGCTGTCCTTCAATTGCTTCTCCAGCTCCGGCGCAGTATAGGTCGGGTTGCTGGCGACGATCACCCCTCCGGCTTTGAGAATGCCGTAGAAGGCGATGACGAACTGCGGGATATTGGGCATGAAGATCATGACCCGATCGCCCTTCTTCACCCCCAGGTCGGCCAGCGCAGCCGCCGTGCGATCGCTCAGGTCGTTGAGCGCAGCATAGGTCAACGCGCTTTTGGCGAAGCCCTGATGCGACGGCTTGAAGTGAATCGCCGGTCTGTTGGGATACTTGGCTGCCGACTGTTCGAGAAACGTGTGCAAGGGGTGCTCAGGATACGGCCGGAGGGAAGCAGTGACACCTTGATCGTAATGCCTTAGCCACGGCTTATCCATCATACGATCTCCTCCACTATGAGGTGCGGTCCGAGGTGATTTGAGTATAGCCCATGCCACCTGCCGATGTCAACTGCATTTGGCGTCAATCTGACAGCAACCCACGCACCGATACGGGCATTGTAGTCACGCGCCCGTGGCGATCGATCCAGATCAATTTCACCTGTCCGGTGGCCAGCAACACGCTTGAAGTTGTATGGCGAATCTCGTAGCCAAACGTCACCGACCGGCTGCGCAGCGACTCGATCCAGGTTCGCACCGTGACGTTATCGCCATAACGCGCAGGCACGAGATAACGAACAGCCACCTCGGTCACCGCCAGGAATGCGCCTGCACGCTCGACTTGCTCGTAGCCCAGCCCCTTCGCCCGCATATACTGCGAGCGACCCTCCTCCATCCAGACCAGGTAATTGGAATGATGAACGAAACCCATTTGATCCGATTCGACATATCGAACCGGAAACGAGGTTTCAAAGATTTCTTTGGTGCTCAAAGCAGTTTCCCTCAAAGGATGAGATCCGCGTTGTCGAGAGTAGGCAACGATTTATACTCGATCGATGCAGGAGCGGGCTTATTCTACTCTGAATCGCACTCCAGTAACAAAAAGGGCTGTGTGCCAGAAAATTGGCTGGTGATTGCACACAAGTGCGCCAGGCCCGCGTCTCGCGGGCCATCCGCGAGGACGCGGACGGAGAGCTATCGAGATGTGAATAATCACCAGAAAATTGGGTCTTGACAAGGATAGTACGTTTGTTCTATAATGGGCGCACCTGGTAGAACTAGCGTTCTATCCAGGCCCCGACCAGTCTGATTTTCTAAATTGGGCGAATTGAGGCAATCTTATGAATGCGCTCTCGGAGCGTCGGCAGGCGATCCTCGACTTCATTGAGACCTTCATCGCCGACAATACCTACCCACCGACCTATGAAGAGATCCGTCGCGGGCTTGGCCTGTCGACTAAATCGCTGGTCAACCACCACCTGGCGGCACTTGAAGAGGCGGGGCTGCTCGAGCGCGATCGTTCGATCTCGCGCGGGCTGCGCCTGAAGGGACAGAACGTTCACAAAGTTCCCATGGTCGGTTCCATTGTCGCCGGTCTGCCGGTGACCTCCTTCGCCGAATCGATTGACACGGCCAGCGAAGCATTATTGCTCACCAGCGACATTGTTCCACCTCAAGAGGGATTGTTCGCGCTGCGTGTGCGCGGCGAATCGATGATCGATGCAATGGTCGGCGACGGCGATCTGGTGATCATGAAACGGCAATCGTTCGCGCGGGACGGCGATATGGTCGCCGTGAGGTTGATCGACCGTGACGAGACGACGCTGAAGCACTTTTTCCGCGAACCGGACCGCATCCGGCTGCAGCCGGCCAATCCATTGATCGGCCCAATCTACACGCATCCGCGCAACGTCGAAGTGCAAGGCAAGGTTGTAGCCGTGATCCGGCGCGTGAATTGAGTCAAGGCGAGGTAAGCGATGCGACAACTGCTGGAGCTGCAAGCCGACCGAATCGAGATGGTGCTGGCTCACTACAAAGCCCCCGCCCGCGTCGCCGGCGGCGTCGTCACCCCACGCTGGGTACAGTTCCACCTCACCCCGGCCCTCGGCACGCGCCTGCAGCGCGTCCAGGCTCTCGCCGACGACCTCGCCCTCGCCCTGGGGGCCTCCCACGTCCGCGTCTCGCG
>DATBWU010000163.1:0-21602 GCA_036514635.1 Anaerolineae bacterium
CAACCGCTCAGGCGCGCAATGCGAAGCGCATCAGCATCACCTTTTTCATTGCGAACAATGCGGGTGTCCTCGCGTTTATTTACTATCTAATCTTCCAGGGCTGGAGCTGGCAGCTGTTTGTGCTAACCGTGCTCAGCGCCATCTTGAGTGGAACTAGTGCATTCAGCCTCTGGTTAAACCGAAAGGGACGCCATCGTCTGGGCATTTGGTTGATGATCAGCGGTATGCTGGTGGAGCTGTTAACTGCACCGGTGTTGATCGCGGGCTTCGGGCTGGTGGGGGGCCTGGCGGTAACGCTGGTGGCGCTGGCAATCGCTAGTCAGACGTTGCCTCAAAAAGACACCAATCGGGTTTTGAGCCTGGGGGTCGCAGCAGGCTTGATCGCAGGCGTGTTGGATCTGTTGGCGCCGCCAACGCAGCTGGTGATACCGGCCCTTCCAGGCTTCCTGGCAGGTCTTGGCGGTGTAGTGGTCTTGGCCTATGTCTTCTTGCTCGTGCGCCAGTTCCGTTCCTACGCGCTATCCACCAAGCTGATCGTCACATTAGTGTCCATCACCCTGGTCTCGCTAGGCGCGCTGGCCGTTCTGAACAACCTCACCAGCGGCCCCGCCATCGCCCAGCAGGTGGGTACCATCTTGAAAGGCGCGGCTACCTCCAAGTCGCTGGTTATAGCCAACCTGCTAGACAAAGAGGTTGACACCCTGCACACATTGGCTTTGAACGGCGCCCTGGTGGATGGCGTGGAAACAGTCAACGCAGCGTACACCAACGATCCCGTTGCCCGACAGGCTCAGATCGCCGCGCTGGACAAGCAGTGGAGCGCCGCCGCAGATACGGATCCGCTGATCCAGTCGCGCGTGGGCAATGACATGGCTGTTAGCCTGCGCGAATTTCTCGATTCTTTCTCCGAGAACTCTGAGATGCTCCTAACCGACCAATACGGCGCTCTGGCCGCTGCGACCAACCGTACCTCGGATTATGACCAGGCTGATAAGGCCTGGTGGCAGGCAGCCTTCAATGAGGGTCAGG
The DNA here is from genome assembly GCA_036514635.1 of Anaerolineae bacterium. Classification (GTDB taxonomy): domain Bacteria; phylum Chloroflexota; class Anaerolineae; order Fen-1058; family Fen-1058; genus DASSFZ01. The sequence continues at coordinate 1,030 of DATBWU010000163.1, forward strand.
GGAATGTATACATCGGCCAGCCGGAACTCGACGAAAGCAGTGGGGAGTTCAACTTGAGAGTGGCCGTGCCTGTGCGCGCGCACAAGGCCGGCCCGATTGTCGGCATCCTCGCTGCCACCTATCGCGCGGAGGCCCTGCTTCAGTCGTTAAATGCCCCGGGCTGGGAGCGAGCCGGCCGCACCAGCCTGCTGCTGCCGGGCGGTCTCTTGCTCGAAGGCGATAATACTAAACCGGTAGATGCAAGCGTTCTGGCCAGGCTGCAAGCCGCTGCGAATGAGGACTTTGTCGAGGTGGAGTATGACGGCACGCTCAGTCTCGTGAGCCAGGCCGCGGTGAAGCACCTTGAAGGCGAGGCAGAAGGCGCACCGGTTGAAGATCTGGGCTGGACGCTGATCGTTTATCAGGATCGTAATGTGGCGTTATCCAGCTTGGATACCCAGACCCGTGCCGTGCTGTTGATGGCATTGGCCGTGGCCGGCTTGACTGCCGGCGCCGCGATCGGCCTGGCGTACGTGTTGACCGGCCCTATCAGCCGCCTCACCGCCGTAGCCAATCAAGTGCGGGCAGGCGATTTGTCGGTCCGGGCCCGTGTGGAGTCCGGCGATGAGATCGGCATATTAGCCGAAACGTTCAACAGCATGACCACGCAGGTCGGCGACTTGATCGACACGCTGGAACAGCGCGTCGCCGAGCGTACTAAGGCGCTCGCCACCAGCGCCGAGATCAGCCGCCGCCTGTCCACCATTCTCGACCAGAAACAACTCGTCATCCAGGTCGTCGAGCAGGTGAAATCGGCTTTCAACTACTACCACGCCCACATCTACCTGTTCGACGAGGCGCGCGAGAACCTGGTGATGGTCGGCGGCACGGGCGAAGCCGGGGCGGCCATGCTCGCGCGGGGGCACCGGATTCCTAAAGGCAAAGGCCTGGTCGGGCGCGCCGCCCAAACCAACATCGCCGTGCTCGTCCCGGACACGTCCGCCGACTCCGGCTGGCTGCCCAACCCATTGCTGCCCGACACCAAGTCTGAAGTGGCCGTGCCCATCGTCATTGGCGGGCAGGTGCTGGGTGTTCTCGACGTGCAGCACAACGCCGTGAACGGCATGAAGCAGGAAGATGCCGACCTGCTGCAATCGATCGCCAACCAGGTCGCCATCGCCGTGCGCAACGCGCGATCGTATCAGGAAGCGCAGCGCCGCGCCGAGCAGGAGGCGCTGGTCAACGCCGTCACGCAGCAGATCCGAAGCACGATGACCGTCGACAGCGCTTTGCAGGTGGCCATCCGCGAAATAGGTCGGGCGATCGGCGCGCGGCGCACCCGGGTGGAATTGAGCCTCGCGGCCACGCCCGCGAATGGGAAGGAATTAGGTTAGGTTCACGGTGAACCCGCGATCGAGAATGCTCGAAACTTCTCGCCAATACCAGATGAAGGAGAGTACCATGTCAAGCAGTAAGAATTCTCAGAGGAATGCCCGAAAGGGGTGGACCATTCTCGTCGGGGTTATCGTGGTCACCCTGCTGTTGAGCGGATGCGCCGCCTCCCAGCCCAAGGTGTATCGGGTGGGGATTTTGATCGGCTTTGCTCCTTTTGCTGAAATAGCAGACGGCTTCAAGGCCAAGATGGCCGATCTCGGCTATGTCGAGGGCAAGAACATCACCTACGACGTACAGACAGTGGACGTTGACCCGGCCAAAGAGCAACAAGTTCTCCAGAAATTCGTGGCCGACAAGGTCGACTTGATTTTCGCTTTTCCCACGGGGCCGGCCGTTTCGGCCAAGGCAGCTGCCCAAGGCACAGGCATCCCGGTCGTTTTCGCTATGGCCGGCCTGGAAGAGACCGATCTGGTCGAGAGCGTGCGCCAGCCCGGTGGAAATATCACCGGCGTGCGCTTCCCCGGCCCGGAAAACACGATGAAGCGTTTCGAGTTCTTGCGCCAGTTAGCGCCGCAGGCTAAACGCGTGTATCTAGCCTACAACGCCAACTACCCCGCTAATGCTAATGCGCTGGAGGTGTTGCGCCCAGCGGCTGCATCTGAAGGCGTAATGTTGGTCGAAGCGCCGATCACCAGTCTTGAAGAGCTCAAGGCCGATCTGCAGACACGCGCTGCTTCGGATGATCTCGGCATGGATGCCATTTTCATTATGCCGGACGATCTGACACAGTCACCGGATGGTGTTCCGGTGATCGTCGAGTTTGCGGCGAAGCACCACATGCCGATTGGCGGCGCGGCGGCGTTTTGGGCCGATGCAGGGGCGCTCTATAGTTACGTGGCCAACTTCCTTGAAATGGGCGAACTGGCTGCCCCCCTGGCCGACAAAATCTTCAAAGGCTCTTCGGCGGGCACGATCCCGGTCGTCTCCCCCGAGCAATATCTGCGGCTCAATTACACCGCGGCGCAAGGGCTGGGGCTAACCGTGCCTGAAGGTCTGCTGAGTCAGGCGCAGGAAATCATTCGCTAACACAGCAGAAGCGATATAAGGTTCTCATAAGAACCAGAAAGGGAAACACCATGTCAAGCAATAACCATTCTCAGAACACAACCCGCACCGGGTGGACTATCCTCGTCGGCATCGTCGTGGTCACCCTGCTTTTGAATGGGTGTGTCAGCGCCTCGACCCCCAAGGTGTATCGAGTGGGTATTCTGTCCGGCCTGGATTTTTTTGCCGATGCAATAGACGGCTTCAAAGCCAAGATGACCGAGCTGGGCTACGTCGAAGGCCAGAACATCGTGTACGACGTGCAGAAAGCGAACTTTGACATGGCCCTCTATAGGAGCACCCTCCAGAGATTTGTGGCCGATAAGGTGGATTTGATTTTCGTGTTCCCCACCGAGGCTTCCCTGGAGGCGAAGGCAGCCACCCAGGGGACCAACATCCCGATCGTTTTTGCCCTTGCCTTCATAGAAGGGGTAGACCTGGTAGATAGTCTGCGCGAACCGGGCGGGAATATCACCGGCGTGCGCTACCCCGGCCCGGACATCGCGCTCAGGCGTTTTGAGGTTTTGCGCGAGTTGGCACCCCAGGCCAAACGCATCTGGATAGCCTATCAGCGAGGTTACCCGACTGTACCCAGCCAGCTAGAGGTCTTGCGCCCGGTGGCCGAGGCCGCCGGTGTCACGTTGATAGAAGTGCCCGCCGACAATGGCGCAGAACTTCAGGCTGATCTGGATGCGCGAGCCGCACCGGGTGATATTGGCCTGGATGCTATCCTGAGTCTGGCTGAGCCTCTTGCCGTGGCGCCTGATGCTTTTGCAGTAATGGTTAAGTTTGCCTATGAACACAAGCTACCGATTGGCGGTTCCTTAGCGTCGGCGGGAGACTATGGGAATGTTTTTGGTGTGGACGTTAACGACGTTGCCGCGGGCGAGCAGGCCGCACTCCTGGCCGACAAAATCTTCAAAGGCATCCCCGCCGGCACCATCCCGGTTGTCTCGGCCGACAATTATCTGCGGATCAATTACAAAGTGGCTCAAGAACTGGGGCTGACGGTGCCTGAAGGTCTGCTGAGCCAGGCGCAGGAAATCATTCGCTAGCACCGCCCAAACAATGAGAGACGCCGCGCCGTGGTCTTTCGAGCGTTTCGCAGAAGGTGATTCCTTCTCTGGGCCGGCCACCAGACAGCCCAACACGGCAAGCGCGGAGATGGGCTGGCATCTCCGCACCGGCACACGGATGAGGTGAGAGGGGCTATGAAGACCCAAATCAAGAAACCACGAGCTGGACGCAGCCTGACCGCTACGCTAACGATTGCCTTCTTGGGCTTGATTGTCGTGGCGCTGGCGACTTCCAGTGGCTTGCAAGTCTACTCGAACATACAAGCCCAACAAGCAGCCATTGCCAGCCGGCAACAACTCATCGCCCAAGACGCCACCCGAACGGTCAGCAGCTTCATCCAGGAGAAATTCAGCGTCCTGGAAACAATGGTCAGGCTGGCTCATCCGGCCACGGCCTCCCCGAAAGAACAGCAACTGGCTCTGGAGGGCGTGCTGGGTCTTCAGCCGGCCTTTCGGCAGTTGGCGTTGTTGAACGCCCAAGACCAGGAATCGGCTCAGGCCTCTCGCCTCTCACAAACCGCCTCTGGACATCTCACCGATCGGCTCACAGGCGATGCCCTTGCTCAGATCAGGCAGGGGGAGAAATACATCGGCCCGATATACGTCGATCCAGTAACCAGCGAGCCTATGGTGGTCATGGCTGTTCCGGCGACCAATGTCTTTGGAGATGTTCAAGGGACATTGGTGGCCGAAGTGAACTTGAAGTTCATGTGGGATTTGGTGGATCAGCTCAAGGTGGGCGAGACGGGTCACGCTTACGTGGTGGATCGACAGGGCAACCTCATCGCTTTCAGAGATACGAGCCGCGTCTTGAAGGGCGAAAACGTGGGCCACTTGAACGTGGTCGATGAGTTTATCCGCAATGCCGCCCCCACCCCGGCGACCGGCGTGAGCACCTACTCGGGTATTGAAGGGGTTACGGTCGTTGGAACTTACGTCCCGCTGGGAACGCCCGATTGGGCGGTCGTGACCGAACTGCCCTGGGAAGAGGCTTATTCAGAGATCACTCAGGTTGCAGTAGCCTCGATCGGGATCACGCTGATCATGACGGTATTGGCGGGCCTGCTGGGTGTATACATCGCGCGCCGGTTGGCTGTGCCACTGGTCAAGCTGACAGAAACTGCGACGCGGATTACGGCAGGCGAGCTGGAGTTGCAGGCGAAGGTGGCCGGCCCCAGTGAGGTCGCCCGCCTGGCCACAGCCTTCAACAGCATGACGACACAGCTCGGCGATCTGATTGGCACGCTGGAGCAGCGCGTCGCCGAGCGCACCCACGCCCTCGCCACCAGCACCGAGGTCAGCCGCCGCCTGTCCACCATCCTCGACCTCAAGCAACTCGTCGTCGAAGTCGTGGAACAGGTGCAGTCGGCCTTCGACTACTACCACGCCCACATCTACCTGTTCGACGAGGCGCGCGAGAACCTGGTGATGGTCGGCGGCACGGGCGAGGCCGGGGCGACGATGCTCGCGCGGGGTCACCAGATTCCGCAGGGCAAGGGCCTGGTCGGGCGCGCCGCCCAAACCAATATCGCCGTGCTCGTCCCAGACACATCGACCGATCCTGGCTGGCTGCCCAACCCGCTACTGCCACACACCAAGTCTGAAGCGGCCGTGCCTATCGCCATCGGTGATCAGGTGCTGGGTGTTCTCGACGTGCAGCACAACGTCGTGAACGGTTTGAAGCAGGAAGACGCCGACCTGCTGCAATCGATCGCCAACCAGGTCGCCATCGCCGTGCGCAACGCGCAGGCCTACACTCAGGCGCAGCAACAGGCCTACCGCGAAAAACGCATTAACCGAATCAACGAAAAGATACAGAGCGCGGCAACGATCGAGGACGTGCTGCAGATCACGGCCCGCGAGCTGGGCCAGGTGCTTAGCGCGCGCCGGGCCAGCGTTCAACTGAGCATAGCCGGATCAGGGAACGGCCGTGATCATTAAGGCACTGGAAAGTGCAGCACAGGAAACAGGATGGCGCCATGCCCAGAACCGGCGCCAGGGAGTTATGACGTATGTCTAATGACCAATATCCACAGCAAATCGCATCGCAGCGTAAAACACCGCTCGCTGTGTGGTACCGGCTGCTTGAGCCGCCCGCGAGCATTCAAGAAGCAGGTGCGCGGCGCCAGGCCCGACTGTCGTCTGGATTGCTGCTCATCTTCACGGCGTTGATCGGCGCCGGTGCGGTGGCATCCTTGTTGGTAGGCAGCCAGTCCGGATTTGTCTTGAGCGGCACCGCCGTCGTCTCAGCCGTCGCGTATGTGTTGAGCCGGGCCGGTCGCTACACGCTGGGATCAATCCTGGCTTTGGGTGCGATTAACCTCGCCGCCTTCGCCACAGTGCTCCTGGATCCGACTGACATCGTAAGGACACTGCTGTCCTTTACCACCGTCGTGTTCATCCTGGGCGGCGCTTTGCTCTCGATCCGGGGTGTAGCGGTGTTGACGGCCCTGAATGTCGGAGGCACCCTGCTGCTGAGTGTTCTGATCCCAGGGACACCCTTCGCCGAGGTCATGTCCGCCGCCGGCATGGTGGCCACCCTGGGCGGGCTGGTCTTGGTGACGGGCCGCCACCGCAACCTCATTGAGCGGGAGCGTGTGGATGAAGTCAATGCGACCAGCCGTGAGCTGCAGGCGCTGCGCAGTTCGGTCGAACACCGGATAGCGGATATGACTCTGGCTTCCGACATCGGGCGACATATATCCCAGGTGCGCGATCTGGACGTCCTGTTGGCCAATTCGGCCGAACTCGTTCGCTCACGTTTCGATCTGTACTATACGCAGATCTATTTGGTCGATACCGCGTGGCACACGCTGGTGTTGCGCGCCGGCACCGGCGATGTCGGCCTGGAGTTGTTACGCCGCGCCCACCGCCTGCCGATCGACGCCGGATCGATTAACGGCCGCGCCGCCACCGAAAAACGCGCGATCATCGTCGCCGACACCAGACGCAGCAGCACGTTCAAGCCGAATCCCTTACTGCCCGGCACCCGCTCGGAAATGGCCGTGCCGCTCATCGCCGGGGGTCGTGTCGTCGGTGTGCTCGACCTGCAAAGCAGCACACCGGGCGCGTTGTCGGAAGAGAATCTGCTCGCCTTCGAGACACTGGCCGCCCAGTTAGCCATTGCCATCGACAACGCGCGGCTGTTCGCCGAGGCCGAGGAGGCGCGCACCGAAGTCGAGCACCAGGCCAGTCGCCTGACACGCGAAGGATGGCAGACGTTCCTCGACGCGGTCAATCGCAGCGAGCGTCTGGGTTACACCTTCGACCGGCAGACGCTCACACCGCTGACCGGGCCGCTGCCGAGGGCCCCGGGCGCATCAACGCTCGATGTGCCGGTCACAGTCGCCGGCGAACCGATCGGCCGGATTCAGCTGGAGCGCGACGCGAGCCTCGGCGAGGCGTGGAGCGAAGAGGACGCCGGGTTGGTGGCCGCCATCGCCGCACGCGCGGCGACCCAGATCGAAAACCTGCGCCAGCAGGCGCAGGCGGAACAATACCGCGCCGAGGCCGAAGCCATGGCCCGCCGCCTGACACACGAAGGCTGGGACGATTTCCTTCGCTCGCGAACGGCACCGGTCGCCGGTTACACTTACGACTCGGTTCGAGTCACGCCGCTGAACACCGCGTCGAACGGCGACGAGCCGGCGGAGTTCAGCCTGCCACTACAGGTACAGAACGAGGCTGTCGGCAAAGTGGCGATTGAGGGCGCCGAGCACCTCGATCCCGAAATCGAGAAGGCCCTCGCCGAGATCGTCCATCAGCTCGGCTCACACATCGAAAACCTGCGCCTGACCGAGCAGATCGAAGTTCGCGCCCGCCGCGAACAGCTCCTCAGCGAGATCACCGCGCGCGTGCACAAAGCCGTGGATGGCGACGCAGTCATGCGCACCGCCGTGCAGGAGCTCGGCCGCGCCCTGGGACGCCGGGCGTTCATTTATCTGGGCGCAGACGACCGCGCCCAACACTCGAGGCCTGAAAGCATTCCGGCAAGTGGTGCCACGACGCCGCGCGGGAACCTGCTCGACGACGACACCCGGGAGTTATCCTTATGAGCGACCATGACTTGAAAGAACGGCTGGACGAATTGTTCTCGGCTTCGGATGAATTGCCGGTCGGTGTCCGCATCGAAACGCCCGCGCCGATGCCGACAACCGATACGAACGTGCCCGACGTCGCCCCACACACGACGCGGGAAGAGCACGTACAGCCTCAAGCGAGCGGGGTTCAAGCCGCTGCAACCAGCGAAGCCTTGAAGATCGCCCAACTCGCTATCTGGGAGTATGACGTAGCCAGCAGCACGTTCACCTTCAACGACCAGTTCTACGCGCTGCTGCACACCACCGCCGAGCGAGAAGGCGGCTACCAGATGGATGCGGCGCGCTTCTTCCAGAAATTCATCCATCCCGACGACGCCACCCGGATCGCCACCCGCATTCAGACGGCCCTGGAGAACAGCGAGGCGGATTCCTTCCTGCAAGAGGAGGCGCGCGTCACCTGCGCCGACGGCGAGCAGCGCTACGGGCTGGTCCGCTTCCGCGTCGCCAGGGACGCGCAGGGCAACGCGGCCAAACTCTACGGCGCGAACCAGGACTTCACCGAGCGCAAGCGCACCGAAGACGCGCTGCGCGCCAGCCAGGCCCAATTGTCCGAGGCACTCCAGATCGCCCAACTCGCGAACTGGGAGTACGACGTAGCCAACGATCGGTTCACCTTCAACGACCATTTCTATGCGATCTTCCACACCACCGCCGAGCGGGAAGGCGGCTACAGCATATCCTCCGCTCGCTATGCCGAGCGCTTCGTCCATCCCGACGACGTAGCAGTAGTCGGTGTCGAAATTCAGAGGGCGCTGGCCTCGACCGACCGGCACTACATCCGCCAGCTCGACCATCGCATCCTCTACGCCGACGGTGGCGTCGGCTACATCACCGTCCACATCCACATCGAGAGAGACGCGCAAGGCCGGATCCTGCGCTACTACGGCGCGAATCAGAACATCACCGAGCGCAAGCGCGCCGAGGAAGCGCTGCGTATCTCGGAAGAGCGCTTCCGCGATGTGGCGCTGAGCAGCGCCGACTGGGTCTGGGAGATCGACGCGCAAGGCCGATACACGTACTGCTCCGATCGCGTCATCGACGCGTTAGGGTACACGCCGTCCGAAGTCATAGGGAAGACCCCGTTCGACCTGATGGCCCCCGGCGAGGCCGAACGCTTAGGCCCGATCGTCGGCGAGGCCATCGCCAACAAACACCCGATCAAGGACCTGGAAAACCGCAACCTGACCAAAGATGGGCGCGAAGTGATATTGCTCACCAACGGCATGCCCCTACTTGATAAAGACGGCAACTTACTGGGCTATCGCGGCGTTGACAAAGACATCACCGACCGCATGCGCGCCGAAGCGATTATTACCAAGCGTGCCGCCGACCTGGCGACCGTGGCGAAGGTGAGCAACGCCGCCACCACCCTCCTCAACGCGCAGGAACTGCTGCAGACCGTGGCCGACTTGACCAAAGAGGACTTTGGTCTGTATCACGCCCACATCTACCTGCTGAGCACATCGGGCGACACGCTCACCCTCGCCGCAGGCGCGGACGAGGTCGGTCGACGCCTGGTCGAAGAGAAACACAGCATCTCACTCGACAGCGAGAAGTCGCTCGTCGCCAAGGCCGCTCGCACCCGGCAGGGTGTTATCGTCAACGATGTGCGACAAGACCCGAGCTTCCTGCCCAATCCGCTGCTGCCCGAGACGCGCGCCGAAATGGCTATCCCGCTTCTGGTTAGTGATCGGGTGCTGGGCGTGCTCGACGTGCAATCCGAGCAGGCCGGCCACTTCACCGATGTAGACGTCGACATCCACATGGTACTGGCCGCACAGGTCGCCGCCGCGCTGCAGAACGCTCGCCTGTACGAGCAGGCCCAGTCGGCGCTGGAGGAAGTCAGCGCCCTGCACCGCATCATGACTCGCGAAGGCTGGCGGACCTACCGCACCACGCACGAGCAACTGGCGCACGGTTATCTGTTTGATCAAGAGACGGTGCGGCCGGCGTCCCCCGACGACATCGCTTTCCAGGGCAGGCAGGGCAACGGCGCGGACCCGAGGCACGCTGCCACCTTAGCTGATGACTCGACCGTCGTCAAACCGTTAAGCGTGCGCGACGAGCCGGTCGGCGCCCTCGGCCTGTACGATCTGGACGGGCAGGCCTTGTCGCCGGAGGAAGAGGCGCTGCTGGAATCGGTCTCCGTCCAGGTGGCGCAGGCTTTGGAGCGCGCCCGTCTGCTGGAGCAGACCCAGAAACGCGCCGCTGAGATCGAGACGGTGGCCCAGGTCAGCACCGTCGCCTCGACCATTCTCGATCCCGAGCAACTGCTGATCTCGGTCGTGAACCTGACGAAGCAGCGATTCGATCTCTACCACTGCCACGCGTATATCCTCGACGAAGCGGATCAGAGTCTGAGCCTGCGTGCCGGCGCGGGCATGGTCGGCGAGCAGGCCACGGCGGCCGGAGCGCGTATCCGACTCGATGCAGAACAGTCGCTGGTGGCGCGCGCCGCACGCACACGGCAGCCGATCATTGCCAACGATGTGCGCGCAACGCCCGATTGGCGGCCCAACCCACTCCTACCCGATACCCAATCGGAAATGGCTATCCCGCTGCTCGTCGGCGACCGGCTGCTGGGCGTCTTCGACATGCAGTCCGACCGGCGGAACTACTTCACCGACGAAGACGTGCGCATTTACGGCACGCTCGCCGCCCAGGTCGCCGTCGCGCTGCAGAACGCTTACCTGTACGCCGAGCAGTCGGCGACGGTGGCCCGGCTGCGCGAACTGGACCATCTCAAGTCGTCATTCCTGGCGAACATGAGCCACGAGCTGCGCACGCCGCTCAACTCGATCCTGGGCTTCACCGACGTCATGCTCGAAGGGCTGGATGGCCCGCTGACCGATCGGATGGACAACGACCTGCAGCTGATCAGCCGCAACGGGCAACACCTGCTGAGCCTGATCAACGACGTGCTCGACATGGCTAAGATCGAGGCCGGCAAGATGAACCTGAATATCGAGCGCTTCAATCTATACGAAGTGCTTCACGAGGTGTTGAACATCACCGGCCTGCTGGCGCGCGAGAAATCGATCGAGCTGCGGCTCGAAGACGGATCGACGGACAGCCTGGAGCTCCAGGCCGATCGCATTCGCCTGCGCCAGGTCATGATCAACCTGGTGGCTAACGCCATCAAATTCACTGAAACGGGCAGCGTCCGCGTCCAGGTCGAGCGCGATAACGGCTGCGTCCGGATCGCCGTTCGCGATACGGGCATGGGCGTTCGGCCAGAGCAAGCCAAGATCATCTTTGAGGAATTCGGCCAGGTGGATACCTCGACCACACGCAAAACGAGCGGCACGGGCCTGGGTCTGCCGATCAGCAAGCGTTTGGTCGAGATGCATGGCGGCAAGCTGTGGGTTGAAAGCAGCGGCGTGCCGGGTGAAGGCGCTACCTTCTTCATCGAATTGCCGGCCCGGGACGGTCACGACCGGGCATCGAATGAATGAACCTCACCCAGAACGTGGTGCACAGGAGATAGAGCATGGCCAAGCGGCTCTTGCGGATGGAGTGCACGGGGTGCGGTCACCAGCAGTGGCAACAGCCCCTCGACAAGATGGTCTGCGAGTCCTGTGGTTCCGAGTGGCTGGAAGCGCGCTACGATTTCGCGACGTTTAAGCGAGAGCTGGTGCGCGGGCTGCCGGGCCAACCGGCCAACCTGTGGCGGTATCGCGACGTGCTTCCGATCGCCGATCCGGCCAGCCCGGATTTGATCGAGGCCGGGGGCACACCCCTGCGCCGGTCGCGCCGCTATGCCCAGACCCTGGGCTGCACACAGTTATACATCAAAGACGAACGCCTGCATCCAACCGGTTCTTTCAAAGATCGGCAGGCGGCGGTTTCGGTGGCCGCCCTGCTCGACGCCGGCATTTACGAGTGCGTCATCGCGTCGACCGGCAACGCGGCCGTGTCATACGCTGCGGCGTGTGCGCGAGCCGGCATCAAGCTGTGGGTCTTCATGACCAGCATGGTTCCGCAGGAGAAGCTGCGCGAAGCGGCCCTGTTCGGCGCAGAAGTGATCCGGGTCAGCGGCAATTACGATCAGACCAAGTTAATCGCCGCCGACTTTGCCCGGCAGCGCGGCCTGCTCTTCGAGCGCGGGGCACGCAGCCTGCCGGCGCGCGAGTCCATGAAAACCATCGCGTACGAAATCGTGGAACAGCTCGGCTGGCGCGCACCCGACTGGTATATCCAGGCGGTGAGCGGCGGACTCGGCCCACTGGGCGTGTATCGCGGCTTTCAAGAACTGGTGTCGATGGGACTCATCGATCGAATCCCGGCTATGGCTATCATTCAAGCCGAGGGGTGTGCGCCCATGGTGCGCGCGTTCGCGGCTGGCCGAGATACGGCTGACCCGGTGATTCCAGAAACCCGCATCGCCATTTTGTCCACAGGTGACCCGGGTCAGACGTATACCCGCCTGTGGCACATCCTGCAACGCTACGGCGGGACGATGGAGAGCGTCAGCGACATGGAAGCCTTCGCGGCCATGCACGGCCTGGCCAAGACTGAGGGCATGGCCGTGGAACCGGCAGCCGCGGTCGCTTTTGCCGGGCTGGAAAAGCTCGTCCGGCAAGGCCGCATCGCCAGGCATGAATGCGTCGTCGTCAATTGCACCGGACATACCTTCCCGGTCGAGAAGCACGTCCTGTACGATCCGTGGCGCGTCGATGTCCACCTGAGTGACGATCAGACATCCGTCCCTCGCGAGGGTCTACATGCCGCGCTCGAACGACTGGATGAAAGCACCACCACCGTGTTAGTCGTGGAGGATAACGACGACGATGCCTTGCTGATTCGACGGCTGTTGGAAGTGCAGAAAGCCTATCGCGTGCATCGGGCGAGTGATGGGCTGGCCGGCCTGGCCCAGGCGCGCCAGCACCGACCCGATTTGATCATCCTCGACCTGATGATGCCGGGGCTGGATGGCTTCCACGTGCTGGCCGAGATGAGAGCCGACCAACGCACCCGCCATATCCCGGTGATTGTGGTGAGTGCGAAGGATGTGACCGAGGCCGAGCGCCAGCAGCTCAACGGCTCCATCGAGGCCGTGTATCAAAAAGGATCACTTTCGCCACGCGCCTTCGTCGATCAGGTCGTTCACGTGCTGGATCGCCGTGCGACGCACGACAAGACTGCGGCAATGCCCCTCTCAACCCCTCAAGCATCCTTTGTGCCGCATTCGCGGGATGAGGGTGAGGAGGAAATCTGATGGCTTACTCCATACTCTACATCGAGGATAACCCCGACAATATGCTGCTGGTTCAGCGGGCGCTCGAAGCACGCGGCTATGGTTTCTTGTGGGCGCCCGATGGCCTGACCGGGGTTGCCCTGGCGAACGCGGAGCACCCGGATTTGATCTTGCTGGACATCAACCTGCCGGATATTGATGGCTACGAGGTCGTCCGGCGCTTGCGCAGCGATCACAACAACGGCCTGCTGTACGTGCCCATCATTGCCATTACCGCCAATGCCTTGAAGGACGACGCCGATAAGGCGCTGGCTGCCGGCTGTGACGTATACATGTCGAAACCGATCAACATTCGTGAGCTGTGGGCGCGGGTGGCCGGTTTCCTACCCGATTCCGAAATAGCGGTTACCGCTGGCGCAAAAGCGACTTAGAGAGCGTCTTAAAAGTCCATTTCGCCGTCATTCTGAGGCGCGAAGCGCCGAAGAATCTCCATGTTTGCGCCGAAAAACGAGATTCTTCGCTCGCTGCGCTCGCTCGGAATGACATCACCAGAGAGTTTTAAGACACTCTCTTAGACTGTCCTCGTCGTCTGTGGGGTATCGCATGTCAGGTATTCTAGTCATCGATGACAATGCCGAACACATTGACCTGGTGAGTCGGGTCCTGACGGCACGCGGTTACACCGTGATCGCAGCGGCCGACGCCGAGACCGGCCTCCAGACGGCTATCGAGCACGATCCCGACCTGATCCTGCTTGACCTGGGTCTGCCCGATCTGGATGGGCAAACGTTGATAGGCTTGTTGCGCCGTGTCCCGGAGTTAGCGCACACGCGGATTGTCGCGGTAACGGCCTGGCCGCAGGAAACCGCGCGCGCAATGGTGGATATGTATGGCTGTGACGGTTACATCAGTAAACCCATAATTCGGGTGTCTGCCTTTGTCGATCAAGTGGCTGCCTACCTCCGCCGATAGCCGCACCCGCCAAGGCGCCATACCCCCTGTGCAGCCGGAAATCGATCCGCCTGTTCAACTGATCCCCGCGAGTGCCTTCACCATTGAGCAACTTGTCAGGGCGTACAACCAGACTCGCGTGGATTATTTGGTGCCCATGCCGATGAATGCCGCGCGCCTGACCGAGTACATCTACGTTTATGACGTAGACATGGATCGCTCGGTGGTCGCGGTCGACGGCAACCAGATATTGGGGCTGGCGATGTTGGGTGTTCGGCCCGGCCGGGTCTGGGTGACTCGGCTCGGGGTGCTGCCGGTAAAGCGCCGGCGCGGCATCGGCGAGGCGTTGATGCATGCACTGCTGGTCGCCGCCGAACAACTGGAGATTGATTTCACGCTTCTTGAGGTCATCAAGAACAACACACCGGCCCACAGTCTGTTCTTGAAGCTCAGTTTTCAAGAAGTGGGTGAACTGCTCATTCTGCGCCGCCCGCCTGCCCCGCCGACCAGCGTGCCGCCCGCCCGGGTGCGTTGGTTCGATCGGTCAGAAGCACTGGCCTTGCTCAACGCTCGAACGAAGCCCGCCGCCTGGACGAATGAAATCGAGTCATTCGAGAACGCCAGCGGCGTGCTGGGATTGTCGCTCACCTTGCCAGACGGCGGCGGTAGCGGCTGGCTGGTTTTCCAGGCACGTACCCTCATGCTTCAGCGACTCACCCTGATGACCCAACAAGGTGATCCGCGCGTCGTGGGCCATGCCTTACTGGCTCATCTGTATCAGCAATGCTCCGATTTTGATACCCACACCGAAAACATCCCCGTCGACGACCCCCACGTTCCCGCCCTGTTCGCCGCCGGCTTCGTCGAATCGTTCCGCCGCATCGAAATGCACCAGCGCGCGCCCCAACGCGCGCCCTCTTGAGTCACCCACCTCTTAGAAGCTGTCTGAAAACCAATCACCACGCGCCCGCCCAGCGCGCCCCCGCTGCTTCGCAGCGGACACAGGGCGTATCCGACGCTTCGCGTCGGGGGCGCGCCGCCTGCCTTCCAGATTTTGGAGTGCGAGCGGTATGGTTGCGCCCTGCGTGCTTTCCACTACAATTCGGCTCACCCCATCAGAGAGTGAGGAACTCGCCATGACCGACAACGGCCACGGCCTTATCGATGCCGTCAAAGCCGGCGATGCCGACGCCGTGAAGGCGCTGCTCGCATCCGACCCGGCACTCGTCAATGCGAAAGACGAATCGGGCAACTCGGCGATCTTGCTGGCGACGTATTATGAGCGCAAGCCAATCGTCGATCTCCTGCTCGCGTATAAGCCCACGCTGAGCCTGTTTGAAGCGTCAGCGGTAGGCGATCTCGAACGGGTGAAATCGATCCTCGCCGAAGACCCAGACCTGATTGCCGAGTTGATGAACGCGTACTCGCACGACGGGTTCACGCCACTGGGACTGGCCGCGTTCTTCGGGCACGCCGACATCGCCGAATATCTGCTGGCGCGCGGGGCGGAGGTCAACTCGGTGTCTCGAAATCGGATGCGTGTCATGCCCCTGCACTCGGCGGTAGCCGGTCGCCATTTGAGAATTGCGGAAGCACTCATCGCGCACGGCGCGGATGTCAACGCGGCGCAGCAAGATGGCTTCACGCCGCTGCACGGCGCGGCGCAGAACGGGCAACAGGAGATGGTGCTGTTGTTGCTCGATCACGGCGCGGAGGTGAAGGCGAAGGCCGGTGACGGTCGAACGGCGCTCGCCTTCGCGCTGGCTGAAGGGCACGCGAGCGTGGCCGATAGTCTGCGCCGGCGCGGGGCCGAGGAGTGAACGGGGGAGACTGGCCTTGGCTGAAAACACTGCTGAAGTTGTGATCTGTGGCGCGGGGATTGCGGGCATTGCCGCCGCCTACCATCTGGCTGTGCAGCGCGGCATGAAAGACGTGGTGCTCATCGACGAGCGCGCGCCGCTCTCGCTGACGAGCGACAAATCGACCGAGTGCTATCGCAACTGGTGGCCCGGCCCGGGCGACGCGATGGTCGCGTTGATGAATCGCAGCATCGACCTGCTGGAAGAACTGGCGCGAGAGAGCGACAATCGCTTCGCGCTCAACCGGCGCGGCTATCTGTACGCCACGGCCGATCCGGGACGCATCCCCGACTTCAAGCGCGCCGCCGAAGAGGCCGCCTCGCTCGGCGCAGGAGCGATGCGGCTGCACACCGGCAGCGCGCACGATCCCGATTATGCCCCTGCCCCGGTGCACGGCTTTGAAGATCAACCGACTGGCGCAGACGTGATCCTCGACCCGGCGCTCATCCGCAAGCGCTTTCCATATCTGTCGGACAAGACGATCGCCGTCGCACACGCGCGCCGCTGCGGCTGGTTCAGCGCGCAGCAGTTGGGCATGTATCTGCTCGAGCGCGCCACCGCGCACGGCGCGAAGCTCGTCACGGGCCGCGTCGAGGGCATCGGCGTAAGCGGCGGGCGAGTCCAGGCGGTGTGTGTGAGCGGCGCAGGCGGATCGATGGCAATCTCGACACCGCGCTTCGTCAACGCCGCCGGGCCGTTCGTCAACGATGTGGCGCACATGCTCGGCGTCGATCTGCCGGTCTTCTCCGAGCGGCACGTCAAAGTCGCGTTCAATGATCATCTCGGCATTGTGCCACGCGATGCGCCGTTGCTGATCTGGACCGATCCGGTAAGGCTGCCCTGGCTGGACGAAGAACGCGCGATGCTCGAAGAGTCTGAAGACGACAAATACTTGCTTGAAGAGTTCCCGTCGGGTGTGCACGGGCGACCTGAAGGCGGCGCAGGCGCAACGACGGTGCTCCTGTTGTGGACGTACGACATCGAACCGGTCGAGCCGATCTTCCCGCTGGCGTTCGATCCGAACTACCCTGAGATCGCGCTGCGCGGCATGGCACGCATGATCCCCAACCTGAGTGCGTACTTTGGCCGAATGCCCAGGGCGTTCGTCGATGGCGGCTATTACACCAAGACACGCGAAAATCGATTCCTGGCGTGCCCGTTGCCGGTCGAGGGCGCGTATCTGATCGGCGCGTTCTCGGGTTACGGGTTGATGGCCGCCTGCGGCGCGGGCGAGCTGCTCGCCGCGCATGTCACGGAGGGCGCACTGCCGCACTATGCGCCGGCGTTTGTGCTGGAGCGATACGACGACCCGGCCTATCAGAAGTTGCTAGAGCATTGGGAAGCATCCGGTCAATTGTAAAATGAGCGCCCCGCCGCTCCCTTGCCTGCTAATGCCGCTCTAATGCGGGTCTAATAAGCATCTAACGCCCCATCACTAGAATACAGGCGCACTCTTCGAACAAGGGTGCGCCTGTATTGATCTAATGGGAAGGGAGACAATTATGGGCAAGATTATCGGTATCGATCTGGGCACCACGAACTCTGTCGCGGCTGTGCTGGAGGGTGGCGACCCGGTCGTCATCACAACCGCCGAAGGCAGCCGCCTGCTGCCATCGATTGTCGCGTTTGCCAAGAATGGCGAGCGACTCGTCGGCCAGACGGCCAAGCGACAAGCAGTCATCAACCCGGAAAACACCGTCTTCAGCATCAAGCGCTTCATGGGCAAGCGCTACGAAGACGTGCGCCACGAGCAGGTTCCGTACAAAGTTGCAGCCGGGCCGAACGGCGACGCGCGTGTGCATATTCCGCAAGCCGGCAAGGACTTCACGCCGCAGGAAATCTCGGCAATGATCCTCCAGAAACTCAAGAAGGATGCCGAAGCGTACCTGGGCGAGCCGGTCACGCAGGCCGTCGTCACCGTGCCCGCTTACTTCAACGACAGCCAGCGCCAGGCGACGAAGGATGCCGGCAAAATCGCCGGGCTGGAAGTGCTGCGCATCATCAACGAGCCGACGGCAGCCGCGTTGGCTTATGGCCTGGATAAGAAGAATGATGAGACGATCCTCGTCTTCGACCTGGGCGGCGGCACGTTCGACGTATCGCTGCTGGAAGTGGGCGAGGGCGTGGTCGAGGTGAAGGCGACGAGCGGCGATACGCACCTCGGCGGTGACGACTGGGATGTAGTGATTGTCGACGCCGTCGCCGACGAGTTCAAGCGCGAGCAAGGCGTCGATCTACGGCAGGATCGACAGGCGCTCCAACGTCTGCGCGAGGCCGCCGAGAAGGCCAAGATCGAGTTGTCGAGCGCAATGGAGACGGAGATCAACCTGCCGTTCATCACCGCCGATGCCTCCGGGCCAAAGCACCTTCAGACGAAGTTGACGCGCGCCAGGTTCGAGCAACTGAGCCAGCATTTGGTGAAGCGATTGCGCGGCCCGTTCGAGCAGGCGCTGCGCGACGCGAAGATCACGCCCGGTGACATCGCCGAGGTGGTGTTGGTCGGCGGCGTGACGCGGATGCCGATGGTTCAGCAGTTGGTGCGCGAACTGGCGGGCGGCAAGGAGCCGAACAAGAGCGTCAACCCTGACGAGGTGGTTGCGGTCGGCGCGGCGATTCAGGCCGGCGTGCTGGGCGGCGAAGTGAAGGACGTGCTGTTGCTCGACGTGACGCCGCTGTCGCTGGGTGTCGAGACGCTGGGGAACGTGATGACAACGCTGATCCCGCGCAACACGACTATCCCGTACAAGAAGACTGAAGTCTTCAGCACGGCGGATGACAACCAGACGGCCGTCGACATCCACGTCTTGCAGGGCGAGCGACCGATGGCCGCCGACAACATGACGCTGGGCCGATTCCGGCTGGAAGGTATCTCACCTGCGCCGCGTGGCCTACCCCAAATCGAAGTTACTTTCGACATCGATGCGAACGGCATCCTGAACGTGTGGGCGAAGGACAAGGCCACAGGCCAGGAGCAGAAGATCGCCATCACTGCATCGACCAATCTGTCTAAGAGCGACATCGACCGAATGGTGCAGGAAGCGCAGCGGAATGCCGGCGAGGATCGGCGCCGCGCCGAGCTGGTGCAGGCGCGCAACGAGGCCGACCTGATCATCTACCAGGCCGAGAAGAGCCTGCGCGACCTGGGCGACAAAGTCGCGGCGGGCGATCGACAGCGGGTCGAGAGCAAGATCGGCGAACTCAAGTCGGCGATGAACGGCAACGATGCTGCACACATCCGCCGGCTGATCGGCGAACTCCAGCAGGCGACGCTGGCGATCGGCCAGAGTATGTACCAGACGCCCGAGTCGGGCGGCTCGGCCCGGTCGGGCAACGATCGAGCGGAAGGCGAAGACGTAGTCGAAGGCGAGTTCCGCCAGGTTTAATGTGAGGTGACCGGCGCCTTGCAGGTGACGGTCACTTTTCCGGCTAAATGTCAGGGACACGAGAGGCATCCGGGCCGATTTCGGATATAATCCAGGCAACTTTGGAAATGGACTGAAGCATTGGAGCAGGGTTAAGGGAGGTTCACATGTTCTTTGATCCCATGTATTTTGTGTTCATCATGCCGGCTCTGCTGCTGGCACTCTACGCGCAATGGAGGGTGCGCAGCGCCTATAGTCACTGGCTGCGCGTCTCCAATGCGCGAAACCTGACCGGCGCAGATGCAGCCCGGTATCTGTTGAGCGCAAATCAACTCGGCGACGTCACCATCGAAGATACGCCGGGCGAATTGACCGATCACTACGATCCGCGCCGCAAGACGCTGCGACTGTCAAAGGGCGTCGCCAGTTCACGCTCGGTTGCCTCGCTGGCGATCGTGGCCCACGAGGTCGGGCACGCGGTGCAGGATGCGACGGCTTACGCGCCGCTGCAACTGCGCGGCGCGATCGTGCCGGCGATAACGATCAGCTCGTACATCGGCCCACTGCTGTTCTTCATCGGCCTGCTGCTGCGAAGCATGGAGCTGGCCTGGCTGGGCGTGATCTTCTTCGGCGGCACGGTGGTGTTCTCGCTGCTGACGCTGCCGGTCGAGTTGAATGCATCGTCGCGGGCGATTGCGATGCTGCGCAACGATGGGTTGGTCACTACCGCCGAAGAAGAAGGCGGTGCACGCAGCGTCCTGAGTGCCGCCGCGCTGACGTACATTGCATTCCTGGCTCAGACACTGTTGACGT
The DNA here is from genome assembly GCA_036514635.1 of Anaerolineae bacterium. GTDB lineage: Bacteria > Chloroflexota > Anaerolineae > Fen-1058 > Fen-1058 > DASSFZ01. The sequence goes on from DATBWU010000163.1 coordinate 20,866, forward strand.
TGCTGTACTACATCTCGATCCTGTCGGGCAGCCGGCGTCGTTAGGACTTACCAGCGCTCTGTACGAGTCGCCTGTTTCCTCGCGGGTTGCATGGTATCCGCTCCATGCGCAGTTCGCAGACAAGGCGTGTTTTTGTACGCATCCGAGAGAAACCGGGACTCCTCCGGAGAGACCCGGTTTCTGTTGTGTATCAAGGCAGTTGTTCCTGGGCAAGCGCTGCGCCCCTGACCGGGAACGCCGGACGGTTCACCGTCCGGCTGAGAGCGTGGCAGCCCGGAGGGCTCGGGGCAACGACTGATTCTCGTTCTGATCCGCGTGCATCCGCGTTTGTCCGTGTCCACATTTCCCCTGAAGTCGGTAGAGACGCGTTTTGTCACCAGACTTGCCGTGTGCAGATGGCTGGGTTATGATGAGCGGCGCGGCAGCATTCCACACTCGATCAGACATCCCAGGAGGGACCATCATGAACCTGCCACCACTCCTCTACCTGTCACGTGCCGACGTAGAACGCGTGGCACTGGATATGCGTGCCATCATCGACCTGCTGGAAGCCGCTTTCAAGGAGAAGGGCCAGGGCCGGATAGAAATGCCGCTTAAGCCTAGATTTCGCACCTTACCAATCGAATACCGAAGCACTGATGCAGAATAGAGCCGCCTGACAGAAGCGGCTGGCGTATCCGGGCGGCGTTCGAGCGTGCCGCACTACCCCTTTGGCCTGCGTTGCGCCGTAGGATAGG
>DATBWU010000164.1:0-64734 GCA_036514635.1 Anaerolineae bacterium
ATCCCCGCCACGATTCGCGGATCACCAGCAAGCCGCGCTCGGCGTGGGTCAACTGCACAGCCTGCTCGACGGCCGTTTGCATCACGACATCCAGATCGCGCCCGACGCGCGCCGAGGCCGATACTTCGTAGAGCGCGACCAGGTGATCGGTTGTGCGCACCAGTTCCTCGACCAGCAGGTCTGCCTGGGCTTCGGACTGAAGCATGGCCTGGAGCAGTTGCGCCTGCGCGTCCAGCAAAGGCTCCAGCGCCGCCTTGCCGCCTTCCACGCACACAAAACCGTCGAGCACGGACTTACACAGCGCACCACGCATTCGTTTGCCGGAAGCAAACTGCTCACGGCCCGAGGCATCGCGCCACACAAAGCGGCCTGCGCCGACCTTCGCCCAGGCCACGGCGATCGCGTCGAGCAGCGCCGCGTGTCGTGAAATGAATGTCGCCAGTATCTCAGAGCGCTCGGTCATCGGGTCCACAACGATCCTCGCAACCGTCCAGGCTAATTGTAATCCGATCGATCGCGTCGTGTGAGTGACAACTTGATGAAGAAAGCGCCGCACAGCGTGTGCCAATTCACGCCAAACGCCGATCAGTGTTTTTATCTGGAGCAGATTTAACACTGGGCAAACTGGATGTTCAATTGGTTTGACACATGAAACGGGCAACGCTATAAACTGTAACGGGAGCGCGACACGACCACTCCATGCAACTGAAGCGGTCGCCTGGATCGAGTTTCTGGAATGTAAATGTGACGAGAACGGCGCGCCAGCCTGGTTTGTGGGATCGGGGGAATGAAGGGATATCGATGCCGTCGAACGCAGCCCCAGGCTGCGACAAAAACGAAATCGGGTTCCTCCGTCACTGTATCCGGTCGAGGAACTTGTACCCTAGCGCGACCAAGGGCAGGAACCATGGCCGGCCGTCATAGAGAGGTATCGCGCGAAACTTCATTGCCCGGAAAGGATTCTGATCGTCTCTGCCCAACATCACGTCGGCCATCTTCGCGCCGAGATAGGTCGCCATCGCCACGCCGTGGCCGGCGTAGCCTGCCGCGTAATAAACGCCGTTCTCGAACCGGCCCGCATGGGGCAGCCGGTCAAGCGTGAAGCACACGTTGCCGCTCCACACGTACTCGACGCGGACATCACTCAACTCCGGAAATATGTGCAGCATGTCGCGGCGCAGAATCTCCGCGCTCTGGCGATCCGAGTCCGCTGTCGGCGGCACGAATGCGGCGCGCCCGCCGAAAAGCAATCGGTTGTCGCTCGATAGACGGTAGTAGTGCAGGAAATTCTTTGAGTCCGATACGACCCGACGGTTCGGCAACAGCCGATCGGCGATGTCGGAGCGCAGCGGCTCGGTGGCGATGATGTAGGAGCCGATGGGGATCACGCGGCGGCGCAGCGCGGGCAGGGCCGCATCGGTGTAGCCGTTCGTCGCGACCAGCACCGCGCCCGCTTCGATCGTTCCTCTGCCGGTCTCGACCTTGAAACGCGACCCGCTCCGCTCGATTGCACGTGCGGGGGTCTTCTCCAAGAACGTGGCCCCGGCGCGCTCGGCGGCACGCGCCAGCCCGCGCACGTATTGTGTGGGATTCAGCCGTGCACTGTGCGGATCGACCATCAGGCCATAATAGGCATCCGTGCCGATCTCGCGGCGCTGTTCGGCGCGCGGCACGATCTGGAAATGGCAATCGAACTCGCGCGCCAGCAGTTCCTGCGTGCGCTTGAAGCCCTCAAAGTGCTTCGACTTGCTGGCCGCGTCGATGTTGCCGCAACGCACGAACTCACACTCGATGCGCTCTTTGGCGATCAGGTCCTCGACAAACTGAATCGACTGCGTCGTCGAGGCGTACAAACGCTTGGCCGTGGGCAGCCCGTAGCGGGCAATCAGCGTCTGCACGCCGAGTTTCAATCCGGTGAGCACCTGCCCGCCGTTGCGCGAACTGGCGCCCCAGCCAATTGTCTCCTTCTCCAGCACGGCGACTGACGCGCCCGACTTCGCCAATTGCCGCGCCGCCGACAGGCCGGTGTATCCTCCGCCGATCACGACGGCATCCACGCGCGGCGGCAAAGGCCGAGCAGTGTAAGCCGGTAGCGCCGGGGCCGTGTCCCACCAGTAAACGGACGCCTTGAAGGTCACGCCGTTCCTCCAGCCTCCAGCACCGCATCGATCCACTTGCGCACCGAGTTGATCAGATACATCGTCTGGCCGTCCTTGATCTCCTCCAGCCGGATCACTCGCTCGCGGATGACATTCTGTTCCAGAAGCCAGGCGCGGAATGTGCCCGGCAGTAATCCGCAGGTCACCGGCGGCGTGACGAGCGCCCCGTCCTTTTCGACGACGATGTTGGCGATGGTCGATTCGGTGAGCTCGCCGCGCTCATTCCACACCAACACATCATCGTAGCCGGGTCGGGCTGCGCGAGCCGCTTCATAGGCCGGGCGGCGGGTCGTCTTGTGGTATAGAAAAGGATCGTTCGAGTCGATGGGCTGCGCGGCCAGCGCCACGCGCGCGGGCTGCCGGATTGGGATGCGGTCGAGCGGCGTGGCCCGTACATCCAATCGGCCCTGCCGAGACACAACCAATTGCACCTTGTGGTCGCAGCGATCCAGCGTTGGGCTTAATGCCGCGAGTCGCTCGCCAACACGCTGCACGTCGAGGGGGATGCCGAAGTACTCTGCCGAGTCGGCTAATCGCTGTGTGTGTCGATCGAGCAAGAAGTAGCCCGACTCCGGTGTCCATAACAGTGACTCCAACAGATCGAAGTCGCGCCGTGCCTGCGTCAGCACCTGGGCCTTCAACTGGCACTCGCGATATTCATCGGCTGCATCCGAATCCCATACGATCCCACCGCCTATGCCGTACTCGGCCGTCCCCGCCTTGCGATCGATCGTGACCGTGCGGATCGCGACATTGAACTGGGCGGTGCGTCCCGGCGCGAGGTAGCCGATGCAACCCGTGTAGACGCCGCGTGGTTCGGTCTCTAGCTCGGCGATGATGCGCATGGTGCGAACTTTCGGCGCGCCGGTGATCGACGCGCAGGGGAACAGCGCGGCCATGATCTGCCACCACGGCGCATCGGTCCTGGCTGTGGCGGTCGAAGTCATCTGCAATAGGGTGGGATAGCGTTCGATCGCAAACAGGGTCGGCACGCTCACCGATCCGATGTCGGCGATGCGCCCCATGTCGTTGCGGATCATGTCGACGATCATCACGTTCTCGGCGCGGTTCTTCTCGGAGTTTCGCAACCACTCCTGCTGAGCGCGGTCTTCGGCGAGCGTCCGGCCCCGTGCCGCCGTGCCCTTCATCGGCTTCGATATCAGGTCGCGCCCCTCCAGGCGAAAGAAGAGTTCGGGCGAGACGGAGCAGATCACGTGCGGCCCGGTATCGACAAAGGCGGAGTAGCTCGCCTGTTGCGCGCCGACCAGCCGTAGAAAAAGGTTCCACGGGTCGCCGCGGAATTGGGCGCGCAGACGGTAGGTGTAGTTGACCTGATAGGTATATCCATCGGCAATGTCTTGCTTGATTCGAGCAATGGCTTGCGCGTACCCGATCCAATCGATCGAGGGCGTCCATTCACCGAGGGAGTAAGCCGAGGGTTCGGAAGGTGACGGCAGATCGATGGGGGCCACACGATCATACAGGCCGAACCACATTAACGGCAGTGACTTTGGCGCGCGAACGGCCAGTGCCGGGTCGAACGCCGGCGCGGCTTCATACGACACGAAGCCCGCCGCGTGCAGGCCGCGCTGGGTGACAGCCTGTTCCACGTACCTCAATTGCGGCAGAACGCTGTCGAGGTTATCCGCCATGACGATCTCGACCGGATCGCGAAAGCGAAGCCAGCCGAGTTGTTCGCCCCGGCGCAGGACGACTTGACCGGCCCCACCGCTCACCCCACTGCGCGGCGCATGTGTTGCCGGCGGAATGGCTGAATGGGGCGGGGGCACGTCTCTACGCCTTGATCTTTGGCTGTAGTGTCATCAGATGCTCGGCGGCCTCTCGAACTGTGACCTTGCCATCCGCCAGCATTTGCTTCAAGGCATAATCCTGTGCCGTCGTCAATGGATACCCTTGATCGATCTCGACATCGAGGCGCAATTCGGTCGCGTAACGCGGCTGCGCATTTAGACGCCTCTTCGCATTTCGTATCTTGATGGGCATGGGTATCTCCGACGGTTGAATTGCCTGACAATTATAGCCGATCCAGAAACGAGGCCGCGCGCCCGCGCGACCTCGTTGTGTGATTACCAACCCACCCACAGACTTCAGAGCCTAAGGGTGGAGCTTCTACTCGCTGAGCAAGTTGATGAAGCACTGCAACACGTCGGTCTCGGTGACGATGCCGACCAGCCGGCTGCCTTCGACAACGGGGATGCCGCCGAACTTGCGATCGTGCATCACGCGCACGGCGTCGAGCACTGAGGCGTCGGGCGCTAGCGTGACTGGATTGGGCGTCATGCACGCGGCGATCAGCACGCTATCGAGCAGCGCCTGATCCTCCCGGCGCTCACGCATGATGAACGGCGAGTTCAGCGCCAGGCGCACGTCGCGGTCGGAGACAATGCCGACTAGTTTGTCGCCGTCAACCACGGGCAGGCGGCGGCATTGATGCTGGCGCATGACCTCGGTCGCCACGCGCAGCGGATCGTCGGATCGAACCGTCACCGGATTGCGGGTCATGATCTCGGAGAGGCGTGGGGGCTTCATCTTGCGAGCATCCGTGTGCATCAAGGCTCGGCCATGCTGTGGCCGAGGATCGCTTCGGCCAGCCGGTTCGAGTCGATGTCCTTGAGCAGATAGTCTTCTGCGCCCGCGTTTAGTGCGACCTGGCGCTCAAAATCGTCCAGATATGACGTGAGTGCGATCACGCGCACCGATGGACTCTCGGCGCGGATCGTGCGCAAGGCCTCCATTCCTCTGCCGTCGTTCGACTTCGGTTCGAGCAGCACGACATCGGGCCGTAAGGTGCGCACCTGGGCGATGCCCTGGCGGCTGTCGCCGGCCATTCCAACGACGTTGATCCCCGGCACGCGGCTCAGGCGCAAGGCCAATGCCTGCCGCGTCGATGTGTGACTGTCAATGATAAATAGCGTGGTCACGGCACAAAATGTTTTCCCCGCTCTCGCACAGCACGGCTTATCCCTGGCTGGATGTCACGAGTATAGAGGCTGGGCTGAGGGGCTTTGGAGTGACATTCGTCCCCGTTCGTGCCTGACGGATGTAAGAGAGTGTCTTGATGGCCTACGGAGCGAGGTGAGGCCACCTTGTCTCCAAGCCGCCAGGCCCTATCAGGCATCGGCCAGTGTGAATGGCATGCGCACCTGGATGCGTGTGCCGTTGCCCGATGCGCTATCGACAAGCCATTCGCCATTCAACACCCGCGCGCGCTCCTCCATATTGCGCATGCCGTGACCGGCGATTTTATTCACCGTGGCTACGTCGAAGCCACGACCATCGTCTTTCAACTCCAGCACCAGGTGTTCGTCTTCGTAGCTCAACGACAATTTGACGTTGCGCGCGCGAGCGTGCTTGGCGATGTTCGCCAGTCCTTCCTGCACGATGTGGAACAAGCCGTTCGCTAATCCCGGCCCGATCAGCGCGCTCAGCCTCCGGTCGATCGCCAGATCGACGTTGACGAAGGTGTTGGCCCGGAACGCCCGCACCAGTTCGAGCAGGCCGGTCGCCAGGTCTTTGCCCTCAAAGCGCTGCGGGCGCATGTCCAGGATGTAGGAGCGGAGGTCGCGGATCGCTTCGTTCAGGCCGTCGATCGCCTGGCCCAGGCGCTCGCGCGTCACCTGGGGTTGCTCGTCGAGCATGAGCGAAGCGTATTCGAGCGTCAGCCCGACGGCGTAGATCGACTGGATGATGCCATCGTGGAGTTCCATGCCGATGCGGGCACGCTCTTCGATCACGGCCAGCCGCCGCACCTCGCTATACAGGCGCGCATTCTCCACCGCCACGGCGATCTGCTGGCCGATCGCTTTCAGCAGGATCAGATTTCGCTCATCGAATTCTCTGGCGCGGCGCAATCCCAGCAGCAGTACGCCGATCACGCGCTCTTTCAGCAGCAGCGGGACACAGACAATCGACTTGATGCCGGCGCGGACGACCTCTTTGCGCGCGAAGCGAGTATCCTGGCTCAGGTCGGAGGTGATCAGCGGCTCGCCGGTTTCGGCGACGATGCCCGGATACCCCACGCCGCGCTCGAAGCGGGTCTCCGCGTAGAACGCATCGGCCAGATTGCCGCGATGCATGGCGCGCACCATGTCGCCGGTTGGGTCGTCGCGCAGGAACACCTCGCCCGCGTCGGCTTCCATCATCAACAGCAGCTTGTCGAGCGTGTCGCGCAGCAGCGAATCGAGGTCGAGCGACTGGGCGGCCGTGGTCGCGACGGTGTTCAGCGTTTCCAGCTCGCGATTGCGTTGGGCCAGTTGCCGCCCGCGCTCCACGGTCTCTTGCATCAAGCGCGCGTTGTCGATGGCGATGGCCGCGTGCGACGCGAGCATCACGATCAGCCGCTCGTCGTCTTCGCTGAATTCGGGCGCGTCGATCTTGTCGGCGAGATACAGGTTGCCCAGCAGCCGCCCGCGCGACAGGATCGGCACGCCCAGGAACGAGTGCATGCGGGGATGGTTGAGGCAAAAGCCGGCGGAGCGCGGATCGGCGGATATTTCCTGCACGCGGATCGCATGCGGCTCGCGCAGCAGCACGCCCAGCAAGCCCTCGCCGCGCGGCAGGTGAGCGATTCGCCCTGCTTGTTCAGGCGTCATTCCCGAATAGATGAACTGCTCCAGCCCGCCCTTCCCGTCGGGCACGCCCAACGCGCCGTACTTCGCGCCGACTAGCTCGCGCGCCAGATCGACGATGCGTTGAAGAACGCGGTCCAATCCCAGTTCGGCGGTGATCGCGATCGTCGCTTCGTTCAGCGCTTCCAACTGCGCGCGCAGTTTGCGCTCGGTCGATTCTTGTCGAGACAGCATTCCCCCATCCTAATAAAGTCAACAACCTGCGAGCCGGGTCGGGAATCCGGCCCGATCCAGATCCAAGGTATTGCCTGAGAGCATATTCGAAGCGGTCTATGGACAAGTATAGCATAAGCGAGCGGTTGACCAAGCGCACTCGCTTGATTATACTAAGGCCTGCTTTTCCACACCGGCTTTGACATTTCATACGCTTGAGTCGTACTCCTATGGCTAGAAGAGTCTTGAAGGAAGTTCGCCAACTGGCGCTTGATGAGATGTTTCGCGCCCCGGCTACAGGCGATACGGTCGCCATTGACTTTGCGTTCCCCGAACGATTTGCCGATCGGTTAGCCCAGCAGGAAACCTTTAACAAACATCTCTTTCGGCCTAACACCTATCTTCATAAATGGTGGGCGCGGCGCTGCGGGACGACGTTCCGGGCTATCTTGAAGCAATTCGTGCCCGATCCTGAGCGTCGCGATTTCTATACGCCAGGCGGCCTGGAAGGCAAGACCGTTCTTGATCCAATGATGGGCGGCGGCACAACGCTGCACGAGGCCATTCGTCTGGGCGCGAAAGTGATCGGTGCTGATATAGACCCCATCCCGGTGGTCCAGGCGCGAGCCTCGCTGACGCAGGCTTCGCTCAAGGAACTGCGCGAGGCTTTTGATGGGTTCTTGGGGGACTTGTATTGCCGGGTCGGTCATTATTTCCAGACCGAGTGCCCACACTGCGGGAAGACTCTTGATGCGCAGTACATCCTTCACGGCTTGCTCAAACGATGTGCTTGTGGAGAGGCTGTCCAAATCGATCAGTATGAACTGCGTCAAGAGGCAGACCGGACCCTTCGCATCTCACCGGATAATTGGGAAATCACTGAAAACGAAGAGCCTATAAAAGCGGGAACCAAGAAAGTATTGCGCCTTATCGTCAAAGGTGAAACGGTCTGTCTCAATTGTGATCAGAAGTTTCAAGAACGGCTAGACCTCCCGTTTTACGCCCGCTATGTCCCTATTGCTATTGTGGGCAAGTGCGATGTGCATGGCGTTTTCTTCCGCGCGCCTGGCTCCTCTGATCGGGATCGCATTCGCGAAGCTGATCGGCAACGATCCGCGCTCGATTTCGCTCCGGTGGAGCACTTCGCTGTGAAGGACGGCCCGAAGTCCAGCGATCTCCTTTCGAAAAACATTCAATCCTATCTCGATGTCTTTTCTTCGCGCCAGCTTCTCTATTTATATCATTCCATTCAGCTCCTCCGCGATTATCAAAGTGTAACCAAACTCAACCTCGCTATGCTCGTGTCGACATCGCTTGAGTTCAACTCGATGCTCTGCGGCTATAAAGGATGGTTCAAGCGCCGGCCCGGGGCGATTCGGCATGTGTTTGCCCTGCACGCCTATGCCTTTCAGTATACCGTCGCTGAGAATAATCCTGTGAACCGCGAAAAATCTTCGGGTAATCTACAACTCCTTTTTCGAGACCGTATCGAGCGTGGGCGCAAATGGGCCATAGCGCCTGTCGAGCGCAAGATTGATCGTGCCGGTAAGATACAGGTTGTGAAGGTTCCCGGTGAGCTGGATGGAGGTATTGAGGTTCACGATCAGATGTCTTTGATGGCCGCCGAGCGCCAGGCTTTCTGGCTGATTCATGGTGATTCACGCCAGTTACCTGTTGATGATCATTCTGTCGATTTCGTCGTCACCGATCCACCTTACTACGATAACGTACAATACAGCAACCTGGCCGCCTTCTTTCGAGTCTGGTTGGCGCACCTGCTGCCGTCGGACGTCAACTGGGCCTATGATGAGGCTCAGAGCGCCGTGGCGACGAAAGCGACGGACGACGACTCTGGTTTTATGAGAGTGATTTCAGGCATCTTTCGAGAAAGCGGGCGCGTCCTCAAACGGCGCACGGGCCGGCTGGTCTTTACTTTTCATCACTGGGATCCCAATGCCTGGGCTGAGCTAACCATCGGCTTGAAGAGGGCCGGCTTCAAACTGACTAACTATTACGTTGTGTCCTCAGAGCACCCGGTTTCAGTGCATATCAACAACCTCAACGCGATTAAGCATGATGCGATCTTGGTGCTTGCTCTGGACGGGGATTCACCGACTGCGCACTGGCCGTCTCTGACCACAATCGACACAACGAAAAGCGAAAGATTCTGCCAGCAGTGTAGCGCAACACTAGGCTGGTTATTGGAAAGCCCGCACTCGGCTGTAGAGATTCGGACGCTCTGGAAGAGTCTCATCCAGGAGCGAAGCTAAATGGCTTCACGCTCAAGCAGTCGCCCGGCCGAGATATTTGGATATCCCATCGACAATCGTTCCGAGGAAGCACAGCGCGTGCGCACACAGCACGAGTGCCCGTTTGTAAATCAGGCTTGCATCAAAAAGAGCCGCCTGATCGATTACCCCTTCGGTGTCTGCTCAGCTGAGCATCAAGGCAGAATTAACACGCTCTGCCCACGGCGCTTTGAGGAACGAGGGTCGATTGAGGGGATACCGCGCGTCCTTGAGGATGTCGCCTTACACTATTTTGGCAGCTTCAACAATGTTATCCCCTTCTCGGAAGTGAAGCTTCCTAAAATCGGCTCGATAGACTATGTTCTGGTAAAACACAAGCCGATGAAGGCTGCGGTCGAAGACTTTGTGTCGGTAGAGTTTCAAGCAGATTCAACTACAGGCACCGGAGGGCTTGTACAGGGAATCAAGGACTTTGTCGCAGGTCAGGACATTGAGGAACGCCGCTATCCTTTTGGAATGAACACGTATGACACGATCAAACGATCCGTCACGCAATTGCTCAATAAAGGCATGGCCTATGAAGCCTGGGGGATAAAAGGCTACTGGGTCATTCAAGAATACATCTACGCCAACCTGGTCAACCGATACGGATTGAAGCCCGAAGGCTATTCCCCGGAACAGGCTTCACGGTTCGCACTCTACAACCTCGTGAGAAAGGGCGACCGTCTCAATCTGATGCTGAGTCGTTTTGTGTCAACTTCTGTGGACGAAGTGTACGAGGCCATGCGCCGTAATCGTGATCTGCCTAGCAAGGATAGGTTCGTGAACGCGCTCAATACAAAGCTTCAGGCCAGACTGAGCATCCGATTCGATTAAAGGATTGGAGTTCTCCAGGCACAGATCCCCCACGGAATTATTGCGCGCGATGGTACGCCGCCTGCGCCGCCGCAGCACCCAGGCCCATCTCGATCAGATAGCCGGCGTCTTTGAGCGCTGCTTCGATCGCCGCGACCGTCTGCCGAATCTCGGCGTCGCCGACGATGCCCATGTGTCCGACGCGGAAATACTTGCCGCGTAGAGCGGGATGAAGGCCGCCCGCGATCGCCACGCCGTGCTGCCCCACACTGCCGATGAGCTTGTCGTCCACGCCATCAGGATAGTAGACCGTGGTCAGGGTATCGGAAACCAGTTCGGATCGAACGGGAACCAGGCGCAGGCCGAGCGCCTGCATCGCGGCGCGCATTGCCGCACCCAGCCGCCGATGCCGCGCCCAGCGCATCTCCATCCCTTCTTTCAGCATCTGCTTCACCGACTCGTTCAACGCGACGATCAGATTCGTCGCCGGTGTGGCGAAATACGCCGGCCTGCGCTCCTGGTACGCGCGCATGATCGGCAGCCACGCGCCCCAGTCGCAGTAGTACGATGCGACCGGCTGCTTGCGCGCCTTGAACGCCTCCAGCGCGCGAGGCCGCGCTACCACTAGCGCCAACCCGACGGGCACAGCCAGCGCTTTCTGTGACGCGGTCAGGCACAGGTCCACATCCCACTTCGCCATCTCGAACTCTTCACCGCCCAGCGCGCACACGCCGTCGACGATCGCCAGCGCGTTGGCGCGGCGGGCCAGCGCGGCCAGTTCCGGCACCGGCGCGAGGACGCCCGTCGACGTATCGACGTGGGTGATCGCCAGCGCTTTCGCGCCGGTTTTCAGCGCCGACTCAACCGCTTCCAGCGATGGGCAATCGCCCGCAGGGGCAGTGACTACGTCGACGCGCGCGCCGTGGCGCATCAGGACATCGACCATGCGCCGCGCGAAGTAGCCGGTGTCGACGACGATCGCGCGGTCGCCCGGCTCGATCACATTCGCGACGGCCATCTCCATCGCCAGTGTGCCGGAACCGGCGATGACGAACGGCTGGCCGTCGGGCGCGCGGAACACCTGGCTCAGCGCGTCCAGGCATTCGCCGAAGATTTCGAGGAACGCCAGCGAGGTGTGGCCGAGCGGCGGCTGCGCCAGCGCCGACAACACACCTTCATCGACTTCGACGGGTCCGGGGATCATCAATAGAGGTCGAGACATGGTTCACTCCATCATCTAAATGTGAATCGCCTGCCCCTCGACCGCGTGCGCGGCTTCCATCATCACCTCGCCCAGCGTCGGGTGCGCGTGCACTGAGCGCGCCACCTCGTTCGGCGTCAGTTCGGCGTTGCGCGCCAGCGCCCATTCGGGCAGCAACTCGGTGACTTCAGGCCCGATCATGTGTACGCCGAGAATCTCGCCGTACTTCGCATCGGCGATGACTTTGACGAAGCCGTAGTTCTCGCCGAGGCCGAGCGCCTTGCCGTTGGGCTGGAACGGGAACTTGCCGACCTTCAGCGTGTGGCCCTGCTCCTTAGCCTGCTTCTCGGTCAGACCCATCGACGCGATCTGCGGGACGCAGTAGGTGCAGCGTGGCAGCGCCAGGTAATCGAGGTCCGGCGGGTTGTGCCCGGCGATTGCCTCGGCGGCGACGATGCCCTGCGCCGACCCGACGTGGGCCAGCATCAACTTGCCGTTCACATCGCCGATGGCGTAGACATTCGGAACGTTGGTGCGATATTTGCCATCGACCACAATCGCCCGCCGCTCGACCTTGATGCCGAGCGTCTCCAGCCCGACGTTCTCGGTATTCGGCGTGGTGCCGATCGCGATCAGGGCTTTGTCGGCTTTGATCGTCTGCCCGCCGGCTTTCACTTCCACGCCACCATCGACCTTGCTGATCGATTCGACCTTCGTGCCGGTCATGATCTTGATGCCCATCTTGGTGAACGCTTTAGCGAGCTCGGCGCTGACCTCTTCATCCTCAAGCGGAGCGACGGTGGGCAGCATCTCGATGAGCGTGACTTCGGCTCCGTAAGCGCGGAAGACGTAGCTGAACTCCAGTCCGATCGGCCCGGTTCCCACCACCGCGACCGACTTGGGCGCTTCGGTCAGCTCCAGCGCCTGCCGGTAGGTGATGATCGATTGCCCGTCGATCGGCACGCCGGGAATCAGCGAAGCGCGCGCGCCGGCGGCGATGATGATGTTCTTGGCGTCGAGCACGCCGTCGAATTTCTGGCCGTTGACGGCGGGCGCATCCGGCGCGGACTTCACTTCGATCGTGTTAGGCGATTTGAGCGTGCCGTTGCCTTGATACACGTCGATCTTGTTCTTCTTCATCAAGAACTGCACGCCCTTCACCAGCCGATCACTGACCTGCCGGCTGCGCTTTTGGGCCACGGCGTAATCGAGTTTCAGGTTGTCGAACGAGAAGCCGAACTCCTTGCCGCGATGCAGCAGTTCGGCGATCTCGGCATTGCGCAGCAGGGCCTTGCTGGGGATGCATCCCCAATTCAGGCAGATGCCGCCCATGTGCTCGCGCTCGACCACGGCGACCTTCAGTCCCAGTTGCGCCGCTCGGATGGCGGCGACGTAGCCGGCCGGCCCGCCGCCGATGACCGTCACATCATAGTTAGGCATTCTATCTCCTAATCAGGAAGATCATAAACCGCAGAGAGCGCAAAGAACGCAGAGCAAAATCATCTTTGCGCTCTCCGCGTCCTCTGCGGTTAAATTATCCCCAGTTCTCCAGCGCGTGCTTGAGCGTCGCCATGAAGTTGTCCGCCGAGTTGCCGTCGAGGATGCGATGATCGAACGTCAGGCCGACGTACACCATCGGCTTGATCGCGATCGAATCGACGCCGTTCTGCGTCATCACGACGACACGCTTCTCGATCTTACCCACACCCAAGATGGCGCACTGCGGCTGGTTGATGATCGGCGTGGCGAACAGGCTGCCCGACGTGCCGTGATTGGTCAGGGTGAACGTGCCGCCCTGCACGTCGTCCGGCTTGAGCATCTTGCGCCGCGCGCGATCGGTCAGATCGCTCACCACGCGCGCCAGACCCAACAGGTTCATCGAGTCGGCGTTCTTGATCACCGGCACGATCAGGCCCTCGTCGCCCAACGATACGGCGACGCCGATGTTGACCGGCCGGTGCAGAACGATGCCGCCGTCACTCCACGACGAGTTGACCATCGGGTGCTGCTTGAGCGCGGCGACGCTCGCCGCGACGAAATACGGCGAGAAAGTCAGGTTCGCGCCGTCGCGCTCGAAAGCGGCTTTGTTCGCGTTGCGATGCGCCGCCACGCGCGACAGATCGACCTCGAAGACGGTCGTCACGTGCGGGCTGATCTGCTTGGAGCGCAGCATGTGCTCGGCGATCGACTTGCGCATCGAAGAAAGTGCGACGGTCTCGCCAGGGAGGGCGGAAGGCGCAGGCGCAGGTGCGGGAGCCGGGGCGAGCCTGGCGAAGACCTCCTCGGTCGGGCGGAACAACTCGCCCAGGCCGGGCTGCTCCCAGGGCGCGAGTTCCTTCAACCCCGGCCCTGCCGGGAGAGACACGCCGCCTTTCTCGATATAAGCCAGGATGTCCTTTTTGGTGACGCGCCCGCCTTCGCCGGTGCCTTTGATCAGCGAGACATCGACGTTGTGCTCAGAGGCGATACGTGCCACGACCGGCGAGATGCGTTGCGCGACCGAGGGTTGGGCAACCGCAGCGGGAGCGGCGACGGCCGCCGTCATCGCGTGCGCCGGTTCGACGGCGTGCACGTCGAACTTGCCGCCAAGCGGTGGTGTATCGCCCGGCTGGCCGATGTACGCGATCAACGTCCCTGCCTGCACGACATCGCCTTCATTGAAGTACAGTTTCAACAACGTGCCCTCGCCCGCCGCTGTGACTTCGGTCGTCACTTTATCGGTCTCGACTTCGAGGATCGGCTCGTACAGTTTGATCGGCTCGCCGACTGTCTTCAGCCACTTGCTGATCTTGCCCTCGACGATACTCTCGCCGAGTTGGGGCATGACGACGTTGGTTCCCATCGATCTTCTCTCTCCCGCAAAACGTAAAGCGTAACGCTCTTAACGGGTTTCAATGAGGCATGTCATGCTGAGGAGCGAAGCGACGAAGCATCTCGCCAGTTTGCGGCGAGACCCTTCGCTTCGCTCAGGGTGACAAGCCACCTCCTTGAATCAGCCATAGAGTCAAGCGTAAAACGTAAGCGCGCCTTTACGTTTTACGCATCACGTTTTAGTAGGCTGCCAGCTTGCGCATCGCCTCTGCAATCTTCTGCGTGTTCGGCATGAACCAGTCCTGCAACGCGTGGCTGTACGGGACGCCGGGCACGTCGGGGCCGGCCAGCCGCATGATCGGCGCGTCCATGTAGTGGAATGCTTCGTCGGCCAGAATCGCCGCGATCTCCGCGCCGTAGCCCAGGAACCGGTTGTCCTCGTAGACGATCAACGCTTTGCCGGTCTTCTTGAACGAGTCGAGCACCGTCTCTCTATCGAGCGGGTTGAGCGTGCGCAGATCGACCAACTCGACGCCGATGCCTTCTTTCGCCACTTCGTCGGCGGCCTGCCTGCAGTAGAAGTGCATGATGCCGTAGGCGTACACCGTGATGTCCGTGCCTTCGCGCGTGATGCTGGCCGTCCCGAGTGGAACGGTGTAATCACCGGCGGGAATCTCACCCTTGATCAGGCGATAGCCTTTCTTGGGTTCGAGGAACAACACCGGGTTGTTGTCGCGGATGGCCGACTTGAGCAGGCCCTTCGCGTCTTTCGGATTCGACGGCACGACGACCTTGAGGCCTGGCACGTGCGCAAACGTGGCTTCGATCGACTGCGAGTGATACAGCCCGCCGCCGATGCCGCCGCCGTACGGCGTGCGAATGACCATCGGCACGCAGTACGCGCCGCCGGTGCGATACATCATGCGCGCGGCCTCGTTGACGATCTGGTTGTAGGCGGGATGGATGAAATCGGCGAATTGAATTTCGCACACGGGGCGCATGCCGTTCATCGCCGCGCCGATGCCGATCGCGACGATCGACGACTCGGCCAGCGGCGAGTCGATGATACGGGTTGGGCCGTATTTGTCGAACAGACCCAGCGTCGCGCGGAACACGCCGCCGCGCGGGCCAACGTCCTCGCCGGTGATGAACACCGCCGGATCGCGCGCCAGTTCCTCGTCGAGCGCCTCGCGGATGCCTTCGATGAGAGTCTTCTCGGCCATGTGCATTTCCCGAACCATTGCTGAGGTTTCAATTCACGACGAATGACCAACGACGAATGACCAACTGCTGTCGTCCTTTGTCCTTCGTCGTTCGTCATTGGTCAGTCGCAAAACACCGGCCCTGCGCCCCATGCCACCTCAGGGAGTGGCGCGCTCTCGGCGAAGCGCTGCGCCTCGTCGATTTCGGCCAGCGCGCGATCTTCGATCGCTTTCGCCTGCGCTTCGGCCAGCACGCCTTGATCGATGAGCAGGTGCCGGAACGGCGGAAGTGGGTCTTTCATTTTCAGCGTGGCCTTGTCTTCCGGCTTGCGATAGGTGGTGTCGTCGTCGTCCGACGAGTGCGGCGTGAGCCGGGCCACGCGCACTTCCAGCAGCGTCGTCCCGCCGCCCGATCGCGCGAGGTCGATCGCTTCCTTCGCCGCGGCGTACGAGGCGAGCACGTCCAATCCATCGACCGTCACCCCGCGCACGCCGTAGGCCGCCGCGCGATCGGAGACGCGCTCGATCGCCATTTGCAGGTGCATCGGCACGGAGATGGCGTACTCGTTGTTCTCGACGACGACGACGAGTGGCAGTGTGTGAACGCCGGCCCAGCACAGCGCCTCGTGAAAGTCGCCCTCGCTGGTCGAGCCTTCGCCCAGGCAGGTGACGACGACGCGGTCGCCGCCTTTGAGTTTTTCGGCCAGCGCCATGCCCGCCGCCTGCGGAACCTGCGTGGCGACCGGGCTGGACACGCTGAATAGGTTGCCGGGCTTATACGAGTAATGCTCCGGCATCTGTCGCCCGCCCGAACCGGGATCGTCCCGCCGGCCGTACACGCCGAGCAGGATGTCGCGCGGCGTCAGGCCCAGCGCAACGGCCATCGACATATCGCGGTAATACGGGTGCAGCAGGTCGTAGCCCCGGCGCATGGCGAACGCGACGCCGACTTGCGCCGCTTCGTGCCCCATGCCGGAAATGTGGAACGCGATCTTGCCCTGGCGGTGCAAAAGCCAGCAGCGCTCGTCGAGCTTGCGCGTGCGCAGCATGATGGTGAACATCTCGACGAGCAGCTCTTTTGTGGGCGCGGCTGTGGTGTGTGCAAGCGTGGGTGTCACAACATCCATCGACGTCCTCCTCCGTGGCGGTGTGGAATTGCGTTTGGATGTCGGCTGCGCGGTTGGACGTGATTGAGTGAATGTCCGCTTGGCTGTGGTCTTCATCGGACTGCAAATGGAGTATACCGCAGGTCAATGGGAATGTCGATGAGGGCAACGGATACAGACCGAATAAACGAATGTGGGCGCGGCTTCCGGCTTCATTTTCACCGCCAAGACGCAAAGAGCGCGAAGGTTTTTCCTGGGTCTTCTTAGCGCACTTGGCGCCTTCGCGGTGCAAATCCGGGGTTTCTCAGTGGACTCCTAGATCAGCGCCGGCTCGCCGCTGCCGACGACGTACCCCAGACGCCGCAGATCGTTCACAAAGCCGGCCTGCGCGGCGGCTTGATTGAAGATCACGTACAGCATCTGCTGTTTCTCGCTGGCGTCTTTGTAGTAGAAGCGCACCGCTATGCGGCAGGATAAAACGCGGTGCCCGACACGCTTATGAAAGGGTCCTGTTCCCCTCTGTTGCTCTGCAACGAAAGGCGGGGACAAGGGCGAGGTTCTGCATGATGGCGAGTTTCGCTTGGGCGCAGTAGACGTCCACGATGAATCGACCGACGGCGTGCTGCCTGCGAAATTGCGCGCCATTCAGTTGCCCATCCCGAATGCGCGCCCAGAGTTTCCTTTCGGCGGAGGTCATAACGCCTCTGCCACAATCTCCGCCACATCCTTCACCTGCATCTCGCTCTTCTCGGCTTTGGCCGCGTCGGTGAGCATGATCATGCAGAACGGACAGGCGACGGCGAGCGTCGGCTTGCCGGTCGTCATCGCCTCGCGGAAGCGGTTCGCGCTGACGCGCTCCGTCCCATGTTCTTCTTCCTTCCACATCTGCGCACCGCCCGCGCCGCAGCAGAACGATTGACTGCGATTGCGCGGCAGCTCGGCGACGAGGACGTTGGCCTGCACCAGCGCGTTGCGTGGCGCGTCGTAAACGCCGTTGTGCCGGCCGAGGTAGCATGGATCATGGAAGGCCACTTCGGGCTGCCGGTGCGGATCGAGATGGAGCCTGCCCAGCAGGAGCAGTTCTTCAATCAATTGCGTGTGATGGATCACGTCGTAGTGGCCGCCAAACGCGGGATATTCGTTTTTCAATGTGTGCAGACAGTGCGGGCACGTCGTGACGATGCGAGTCGGGGCAGACCTATTGTTTGCCCTTACAACCTCGTTCAGCGTTTCGACGTTGGTCGTGGCAAGCTCGAAGAACAACGCTTCGTTGCCGGATCGCCGCGCCGAGTCGCCCGTGCAGCGTTCCCTCTTGCCCAGCACGGCGAAGTTCACGCCCGCCGCGATGAGAATTCTGGCGAAGTCGCGCGCCGTCTTCTGCGCATGAGCATCGGTCGCGGGCGCGCAGCCGACCCACCACAAGATGTCCGGTTCCGGGTTCTGCTCGATGGTCGGCACGGCGAGACCCTTCGCCCAGTCGAGGCGCGCGTCGGGCGCAATGCCCCACGGGTTGCCCTGCCGTTCCATCCCGCGAAATGCCGGCTGCCACTGCGGCGGGAACGTGTTGTCCATCAGCACCTGGCTGCGCCGGATATCGAGGATGTCGCGCATCGGCTCGTTGTTGACCGGGCAGACCTCGACGCACGCGCCGCACGTCGTGCAGGCCCACACCGCTTCGGCGCTGATCGCAAAATCGAGCAGGCCGACCTGCGATTCTTTCCCCGCCGCCAACGCCGCGCCTTCCTGATTGAGATGATAGCGCTTGTTGATCTCCAGCGCCGCGGGCGAGAGCACCTTGCCGGTGGCGAAAGCCGGGCAGGCATCCTGGCAGCGATTGCACATGATGCACGCATACGCATCCAACAACTGCGCCTTCGATAGATGCTCCAGTTTCGACGCGCCGAATTGCGTCAGGCTCTCGTCGTCGAAGTCGATCTTGTCCAGCTCGCCGATCGATTTGCGCCCGGGCTTGACCAGGAAGTTGAGCGGGGCGGTGATGAGATGGATGTGCTTCGAGTACAGGAAATACGGAATGAACAACAGGATCGATCCAATCGCGCCCCACCAGAAGACGTGTTGCATCGCGACGATGGTCTCTGGAGCCAGGCCCGACCATAGGCCGCCGACCGCGGAAGCGAACGGCCGCCACGCATCCGTGCCGGATTCGGCGACGTGAAAACTATCGCCGAGGAAACGCGATCCGACGTGCAGCAAGATGAACCCGCCGACGATCAGCGAGTCGCGCTTGATGCCGAATTCGGCTTTCGGGTGAATCGGCGAGCCGCTGCGGAAGCTCCAGATGTTGCGCCCGACGATCGCCCGGCGCAGCAGCAGGGACACCATGCCGCTCAGCGCGGCGACGCTCAGCACATCGATGATCAGCCGATAGAGCCGGCCAATCGTGTCTTCGCCCGGAAAGGGAAACTCGGCGAAGAAGCCGTGCAGACCATCGACGACGTTGACGACAAGGTAGAGGACAAACGCCAAAGCGACCGCCGCGTGCGCGAGTGTCGCTAGCGGGCGCCGCTTCCAGGTGGGGTATTGCGTGACGAAGACGATGGCGGCTTTGCCCAGGCGAAGCAGCAGGTGATCGGTTGCGAGTGTGCCCGTGCCGCGACAGATGATGCGGCGAATGCGGTCGAACGTGCGATAAGCGGCGTACAGCGAAGCGAGGGCCAGCAGCACAAACACGATCTTTTCAATTGTGGTCAGCATGGTTCTTGCCTCGGGGAGAGTGGTTGCCAACCACAAAGGCACAAAGACACGAAGTCCACTGCCCGACTATCCGACTACTTGACTATCGGACTACCTGACTATTCGACTATTTGACTCCATTTGACTCCTCGACTATCGACTACTGGCACCACGTCTTGAGGTACTCGATCGTCGTTGAGTAGAGCGCGGGGCCGAGGTCGGTGGCGCGAATCTCAAGTGCGACCCGATTCGTTTTGATCGGATCCGGTGCCGGGCCGCAATCGACGATCAAAGTCACGTGGAGCAGTTGCGTGCCCGACGACACCTGCGCGCCGATGCGCGTCGTCACCAGCGGATCGACCTCTGGCACGAAGGCGAACAGTTGCCCGAACGGCCCGCCGGTGGGCGGTTGAACGACGGCATCGAAAAACAAGTCGAGCCGATCGCGGTAGTCGATGCGCGTGGGCGGTTCTTTCAGCTTCAGCGAGATCACGCTGAAAAGCGGCGTCGGCGTTCGATTGACGACTGTGGTGGCCGTGAGCACTCGCGTTGGTGAAACGCTCGGCGTGGGCGTGCCGGTAGCGGCGCGAGTCGGGGTCGAGGTGCGCGTGCGGGTAGGCGCAGGTGTGGAGGAGTTTGCGGCTGTGGACGCGGGCGTGTGCGTGCGAGTGGGTGTTGAAGTGAAGGAATCTGCAATTGTCGGACTAGGAGTCGCTGAGGCGACGGTGGCCGGGGTAATCGATCCATTTGCGGCCATGAGTGCGCCGATCACGATCAAGATGCCAATCGCGCCGAGCGCGATCCAGCGCAACAGCGGCGAGCGAGGCACAGCCGTGGCCTGCTCGCCCGGCACGGACTGCATCGCTTCGGCGAAGGCGTCGGCCAGCGCGCCGGGCGTCGCGTAGCGCGCGTCCGGGTTAATCGACAGGGCGCGCATCACTACATCCTCAATGGATTTCGGGATGGCGCTGCGAATCGATCGCGGCGCGGACAGATCGACCGGTCGCCGGTTGACCTTGTCCTCGCCGTGCGAGCGGCGGGCGACCGGCGCGCGCCCGGTAAGCAACTCGTACAACACCGCGCCCAGGCCGTAGACATCCGCGCGCGCATTGACCGGGCCGTTGCGCCCCACCTCCGGCGCAGTGTACGGCGAATCGAGTTGAGGCGGGATTCCAAAATCGGCGACGAAGGCGTTGCCCGGGTGATCGATCAGGATGTTCGCCGGCTTGAGGTTGAGGTGCAGCAGGCCGTGATGGTGGGCGTGATCGAGCGCCGCCGCCACCTGTGGGAGAATGCGCGCGATGTCGCTCAACGGGGCCGCACTGGGCCAGCGCGACTTGAGCGAGCCGACGGGCATCAGGCGCATCGCCACGTACGCCCGGCCCTGGTGCACGCCGAATCCATACACCGGCAGCACGTTGGCCTGCGTCAGCGCCTCGACCGAATCGACCGCGCGCTGAACGACATCGGGATCCGCCGAGTCGTCGTACACCTTGACGGCCACGCTTCGATCGGCAGGTAACTGGCGCGCGCGATACACGCTGGCGCGCGGGCCTCGACTGATCAAGCCCTGCAGTTGAAAGTCGCCCAAAGTCTGGCCGGAGAGGTTCATGTTTCAAACGACTTTAACCACTGATGACACGGATGGCACTGGGGTTGAGTGAATGAATCTTCATCCGTGGCATCTGTGCAATTCGTGGTTCCATACAGGCTGCGGTCACGATCTCGTCCATCAATTCCTCGCAGGGCTTGACGAACGACGAAGGGCAGACGACGAATCGGGCATCACGTATCACGGCGTCGGGCTAGGCGTGGGTGCAGGCGTCAGCAGCAACTGGACGCCCAGCCCGGAAGCGAAATCGTTCCCCAACACGATGCGCACGTCGACACCATCTCCGTTAGCGGCGGCGGTGCGAATGGCCGTCGGCGGCAAATTCAGTGCTGAGGCCAGCTTGGCGACCGTGAGTGGCTTGTTGGAATGATCGATGATCACCGTCGAGGCATGATCGGTCAGGCCGTCATAGGCATCGCCGAATGAAGCGACCGTGAAGCCCTGCTGGGCCAAGAAGTCGCGGGTGCGTGAGGCCAGCCCAACCGTCAGTGTGCCGTTCTCGACGCGAATGAGGGCGGCTTCGGCGGCCAGGCGCGTCGCGTCGTCCGCGCCTTCGGGCACACTCGATGCAGCCGAACCGGCGTTGAGCAGCCGATCGCGCAGCTTGCGAATCTCGTCGCGGATCGGAACCAGGACGTACTGCGGCGGATCGGTGGGGGCCAGATACGATACCGTCATCGATGGGTCGATGACGAGCGATTGAATCTTGTCCAGGTCGATCTTGGAGGCGAGACTCGCCAGGCGGATGAGTTGATCGGGCGCGAAGTCGGTTTTGACCGAATCGCCCAGCGTCTCCAGCAGCGGCCCGGCCTGCCCGATGAGCGTGGGCAGCATCTCGGCCTGCATCACCTCGTCGCGCACCGCCAGGATCACCTGCTGCTGGCGGCGGGCGCGGTCGAAATCGCCCAGCTCGGTGTGGCGCGTGCGGGCGTACTTCAGCGCGAGCCGGCCATTCATCACCTGGCAGCCTGCGTCGATGTGCAGCGGCTCGAAGCCGAAGCCGGAATCGGGATACTGCGGATCGTCGATGGGCTGATCGACGCAGATTTCGACGCCGCCGATCAGATCGATCAGCCTCTCGAACCCGGTGAAGTTGAGGCGGATGTAGTATTGAACCGGGATGCCGAAGTTGTACTGCACGGTCGCCATCGCCAGCGCCGGACCGCCGCCGGGGTAGTTCTGCGCGTCGCCGATGAAGTGCGCCGTGTTGATTTTGCCTTCGATGTCGTAGCCGTAAATCGGCACCCACAGGTCGCGCGGGATCGACAACATGCCGGCGGTCTTGGTCGCCGGGTCAATCGTCAACAGGATCAGCGTATCGGTGCGCCACGGGCCTTCTTCCACTTCGCGCTCGTCGATGCCGAGGAGGAGAATGTTCACTCGCTCGACGCCGGTCCACTCCGGGATCGTGACCGGGCTGGGTGTGCCTGAGGCATTGGCCTCGACGGGCCGCGCGATGGGGATGTCAAATGGCAAATCACGCACGATGCCGCGCACCGTGTTGAACACGGCGACCGACGCCGCGCCGCTCATCACCAGAAATACGGCAATCACGATGATCCATCGCCGGCTGGGCAAGCGTCGGGGCGTGGCCCCCAGACCCCATGACATGCGGTGACCTCGATCGGGCAAAGTGCCGACCGCGTGCAGCGACGGGATCGGCGCGTGGATTATAGCACGCCTAAGCCAATTGCGAGGTGCAATTCGGGCAGCGCGTGGCCTTGATCGAAACCGTCGTGAAGCAGTAGGGGCAATCCTTCGTCGTCGGCTGGGCAGGCGCGGCTTCCGGTTGCCTCCTCATGCGATTCGCGCTGCGCACGATCAAGAAGATGGCGAATGCGATGAAGAGGAAGTTAATCACGGTGTTGAGGAACAGGCCGACGTTGACGGTGACCGCGCCGGCAGCCTGCGCATCGGCCAGCGTGGTGTACGGCCCGCCACCCGAGAGAACGATGAAGAGATTGGTGAAATCGACTTTGCCGAGCAGCAGGCCCAGGATCGGCGTCAGGATGTCCTTGACCAGCGAACTGACGATCGCTCCGAACGCCACGCCGATGATCACGGCGACGGCCAGGTCGAGCACGTTTCCACGCATCATGAAGACTTTGAATTCTTTCCACACAGGTGGTTCCCCCAAATGGTGTATCACCGCGTCAAGATGCGGCCGGTTGCGCAATAGTATAGCCCAATAGCGAAATGAGTTTTCTTGGCTCCATGGCGAGATGCGAACGGCCACCGGTGTGTGTCAGTGATTGCACACAAATGCTCCAGGCCCGCGTCTCGCGGGCCGTCCGCGTCCTCGCGGACGGAGAGCCATCGAGATGTGAACAATCACCAGGTATGCGTCCATTGACACGCGGCGGGCTTCACCCTAGAATCTCGCCACTATGCTCCCTCGCCCGATCGCACTGATCGCTGCCATTCTGATTGTCGTGATGCTGATGCTCGCAACGGCCAGGGCATTGGTCGCATTCGAGCCATCGGCCCGTTGGCCCGCCGCACTTGCCAAGATTCAAGCATCTGACCGCGCAGCGATCCTGATCGATCTGCTCGACGGCGAGGCTTCGTTCCTAATCGTCCTCGATCGGCAAGCCGATCTGCGCGCCGCGTCGGGCCTGCATGGCAAGACCGCCAGAGGCCACTTTGTGTTCGACGCGCTGCGGAACGTCGCCGCGCAGACGCAGCCCGACCTGCTCGACGCGCTCCGCGCGCGTGGCGTGCGCGTGCGACCCTTCATCATCGTCAACGCCATCGCCGTGCGCGGCACTCTCCAAGCGCTGCTCACCTCGGCCGAGTCTGCTCACACCGCATACATCGTCGCCGACACGCCTGCCCGAGCCAACCTGCCCGCGCTGGACTCTTCACTTCATCCTTCATCCTTCATCCCTCATCCTTCATCCGTTGAATGGAGCGTGAATGCCATCTACGCGCCTGCCGTGTGGTCGATGGGATACACCGGCACGGGTATCATCGTCGGCGGACAGGACACCGGGGTGCGCTGGGACCACGACGCGCTCAAGAGTCATTATCGGGGATGGAACGGCGTCGGCGCGGATCACAACACCAACTGGCACGATTCCATCCACTCCGATCTCGACGGCAACTCGACGAACCCGTGCGGCTTTAGTGCGAGCGCGCCGTGCGATGACGACGGGCACGGCACGCACACCGTCGGCACGATCGTGGGCGATGACGGCGCGGGGAACCAGATCGGCGTCGCGCCGGGCGCGCAGTGGATCGCCTGCCGCAACATGGACGAGGGCTGGGGCGCACCGTCGTCTTACCTGGAATGCTTCGAGTGGTTCCTGGCCCCTTACCCCATCACCGGCACGATCGCCGATGGCGATCCGGCCGAAGCGCCGCACATCATCAACAACTCGTGGGGCTGCCCGACTTACGAAGGCTGCGTGACCGGCCAGGAAGTGATCAGCGGCGTGCTGGCGATGCGCGCCGCCGGCATTCTCACCGTCGTTTCAGCGGGCAACCACGGGCCGTCGTGCTCATCGGTGAACGATCCGCCAGCGCTCTACGCCGAATCGTTCTCGGTCGGCGCGTTTGACAGCGGCGGCAACATCGCCTCCTTCAGCAGTCGCGGGCCGGTGCTGCTCGATGGCAGTGGCCGGCTGAAACCGGACCTCGCCGCGCCGGGCGTGAGCGTGCGATCGGCCACCAACACTTCGACCAACAGTTACACCTGGTCGAGCGGCACGTCGATGGCTGGGCCGCACGCCGCTGGCGCGGCGGCGCTATTGTTGAGCGCTGCGCCGTATCTGATCGGCGATGTCGAGCTGACCGAGTGGGTGCTGCGCCTGAACGCGACGCCGGCGTTCACGACGCAAGGCTGCGGCGGCGATACGCCCGCATCGCGCCCGAATAATATGTGGGGCTGGGGCAAAGTCGATGCGCTGGCTGCCGTCAGTGCGACGTTCAGTCTGACCCCGACCGCTGTACTGACCTCCTTCCACCCTTCGACAGGCACGTTCGTCCTCGACGCCTCAGCCTCGACCGATCCCGAATCGCCCGCTGATCAACTGCTGGCGCGCTGGGATTTCTGGAGCGATGGCGTCTGGGACACGCCGTGGTCGCCGAGCAAAGTCGTGACGGGTGATCTGGCGACGATCGGTGTAACGGCTGCCGTTCAGATTGCCGATCCGGGCGGGCGAACCGACCTCGCCACCGTGCAGGTGGTTGACCTGGATCGAAGATACTACTTCCCGATCGTGCTCCGGTCGAGTCAGCCTTAGAGCCTGTCTTAAAACTCACCACTTCGACATGAGCCAGGTTTTCTTGGTGTCGCTTGCCCCGCATCTTTCTGCGGGGTCGAGACTTGGTGGTTAACCATCGAACCTTTTCAGACAGGCTCCTAGACGGTGTGGTATTATTGAGTTGTCCTCCTCGCGGGAGGAGGATGATTACCTGTCATGCGGAGGATTTTCAGTGGACAATGGCAAATACCAACCCACGCGTTGGACCTTATCCGAACTTCTCTCGTCGCACGGAGGCCCGGAGCTTGAAGCGTACCTGGCTCAGTTCGAGCAGCAGGTGAAAGACTTTGAGGAAATCCGCCCGCAATTGCGGCCGGACATCAACCCGGCCGAGTTCGTCGAAATCGTTCAGGGCTACGAGACCTTAGAGGCCGCTGGCCGGCGGGTGGGCGCGTATGCGCAGTTGTGGTTCACGGAAGACACGCAGTCACAAGCCGCGCTGGCTTTCCTGGGTCGCATCGATCAGCTCAGCGCGGAAGTCGCCAACCGCATGCTGTTCTTCAGCCTGTGGTGGAAGAGCCTCGACGACGAGACGGCCAATCGGCTGATGGCCGCGTCGGGCGATTACCGCTATTGGCTAGAAAGCCTGCGCCGCTTCAAGCCACACACGCTCTCGGAATCCGAAGAGAAGATCGTCAACCTGAAAGACGTCAATGGCATGAACGCCCTGTTGACGCTGTACGACGTGATCACCAACGCCTTCACGTTCGAGCTGGAGATCGACGGCCGGAAGAAGAAGATGACGCGCGCCGAACTGTCGGCCTATGTCCGGCATCCCAATCCCGACGTGCGCGCGGCGGTCTATCAAGAGATGTTGGGCCGAGTGTTCAAGGAACATGCCAACACGCTGGGACAGATTTACATGTATCGCGTGCGCGATTGGTTCTCGGAGAACATTCAACTGCGCAAGCACGCCTCGCCGCTGGCCGTGCGCAACTTGAGCAACGACATCCCCGACGCCGCCACCGACGCGCTGCTGGAAGTCTGCCGCCGCAACACCGACCTGTTTCAACGCTACTTCCGGCTCAAGGCGCGCTGGCTGGACATCCCTTCGGGCAAGCTGCGCCGATACGACGTGTACGCACCGATCGTCGCCTCGGACAAGGCATATCCCTACTCGGACGCAGTGGGCATGGTGCTGGATAGCCTGCATCACTTCTCATCCCAGATCAGCGAGCACGCCCGCCGCGTCTTCGCCGACCATCACATCGATTCGGAAATCCGGCCTGGCAAGCAAGGCGGCGCGTTCTGCGCCAGCATCCTGCCGGGCCTGACGCCTTACGTCCTGCTCAACTACACGGGGCGCGCCCGCGACGTGGCGACGATGGCGCACGAGCTCGGCCACGCCATTCACGCGATGATGGCCGCGCACCACTCGACGCTGACGTTCCACTCGTCGCTGCCGCTGGCCGAGACGGCCTCGGTGTTCAGCGAGATGATCCTGAACGATCGGCTGCTAGCGACGGAAACCGATCCGGCGGTTCGGCGCGACATCCTCGCCACCCAGATCGACGATGCCTACGCCACGGTGATGCGCCAGGCGTATTTCGTGTTGTTCGAGCGCGAGGCGCACGAGCGCATTTTGAAGGGCGCGACAACCGACGAGTTAGCCGAGGCGTATCTGGCGAACCTGCGCGAGCAGTTCGGCGATTCGCTGGAACTGGCCGACGAATTCCGTTGGGAGTGGGTGAGCATTCCGCACATCTACCAAACGCCGTTCTATTGTTACGCTTATTCGTTCGGGCAACTGCTGGTGCTATCGCTATATCGCCGCTATAAGGCCGAGGGCGAATCCTTCAAGCCGAAATACTTGAAGATTCTGGCTTACGGCGGCTCGGAAAGCCCGGCCAAAATCCTGCGCGAGGCCGGTATCGACATGGCCTCGCCCGACTTCTGGCAAGGTGGTTTTGACGTGATCAAAGAGATGATTGACGAATTGGAGAAGATGGAAGCGGTAAAAGCGTAAGGTGAATATGGGGCTACGAGAGAAGAAGCCCTCTCGCGGGCGGTGTGTCTGGCGAGAGGGCTTTTCGCTTCAAGTTGGAAGGGGTCTACATCTGCGCGGCGACGGCGTCCTTGGCTTCTTTGGACAAGCGGAATTTCAGGGCGCGCTTGGCCGGAATCTGGATCGGCTCGCCGGTCTTGGGATTGCGGCCCATGCGCGCGGCGCGATCGACAACCACCAGCTTGCCGAAGCCGGGCACCGGGAAGCCATTCTTGGCCTCGCCATAAGCCAGTGTCGCCAGTTCATCAAGCACCTGCGCGATCTGTTTCTTGCTCAGTTCGGTCTTCTCGGCCAGGAGATCGATGATCTGGGACTTCGTCATACCTTTAGCCATGTTTGTCCTCCTATTGTGCTGGTGAAAGATACTGATTTTGCTTGGTTTTCGGGGGTCTCCAGACCACCGATTGGGCTTTAGAGTACCACACTCTCAAAAATCCGCAAATTTGGGCTTTTTCGGGCTTGGGCCATCGAAAACCCTTGAAAATCCAATGCCCGTCGCCCAGAGTTCAAACTCCGGGCTGAAGGCGTGGAAATCGGCTGAGCCGATTGGCCGGCGGCCCGGTTGACCGGGCTTCCACGCTTTCAGCCGGACGGTTCACCCTCCGGCGTTCCCGGTCAAGCGGCAACGCCCGACTTTGGGAAAGCCCCGCTTGTGCCTGCCGCTGATTCTATGCTAAACTCCCGCAATAGCGTTTTCAACGACTTATGCAGTTGAGGCGGATTTCACCGTAACCCTGCAAACGGCAGCCGGACAGGCGGCGCGAAGAACGCGAAGAAAATCCATAGAAGTCTTTGCGCTCTTGGCGTCTTCGCGGTTCAAGTGCGTA
The DNA here is from genome assembly GCA_036514635.1 of Anaerolineae bacterium. Taxonomy (GTDB): domain Bacteria; phylum Chloroflexota; class Anaerolineae; order Fen-1058; family Fen-1058; genus DASSFZ01. The sequence continues at coordinate 27,789 of DATBWU010000164.1, forward strand.
ACTCCTATTTTCATCGAATTGAGGCCGATTGAGTATGCTGGCTAGAGTGTACACCTGCGCCATCATTGGGCTGGAAGGCCAGACGGTTGAAGTCGAGGTCGATACCGGGCGCGGTCTGCCCTCGTTCTTTCTCGTTGGCCTGCCCGACGCCGCGGTGAAAGAATCGAGCGAGCGCATTCGGTCGGCTATCAAAAACAGCGGCCTGCACATGCACGGCGGGCGCGTGACCGTCAACCTGGCGCCTGCCGACCTGCGCAAGGCCGGCCCCGCGTACGATTTGCCGATCGCCGTTGGCATCCTCGCCGCGACCGAGCAAGTCCCGGCCGATCGTCTTGATCGGGCGCTGTTCGTGGGCGAGTTGTCGCTCGATGGATCGGTGCGGCATGTGCGCGGCATATTGCCCGTGGCGGCTTTCGCCGCCGCTCGCGGCTTCTGTACGCTGTACCTTCCGATCGATGATGGGGTCGAGGCCGCGTTGATCCCCGGCATCGATGTCATCCCCGTCGGCTCGCTAGCCGAACTGGTCAATCATCTGCACGGCATCGCCCCGATTTCGCCTCAGGCCACCACACGATTTGATGCACTGCCCCCCGCGTCCACCTGCACCGATTTCCGGGAGATCAAGGGGCAAGAGCACGTCAAGCGTGCGATGGAGGTCGCAGCGGCCGGGGGGCATAACGTAATCATGGTTGGGCCTCCCGGCGCAGGCAAAACGCTGATCGCGCGAGCGCTGCCGGGCATCCTACCGCCGTTGATGGTCGAAGAAGCGCTCGACGTGACGCACATCTATTCCGTCGCCGGGGTGCTGCCGTCCGAAACCCCGATGATTCGTGAGCGGCCATTCCGCGCGCCGCACCACACGATAAGCCATGCCGGGCTGGTCGGCGGCGGCAAGTTGCCGCGACCGGGCGAAATCTCACTGGCGCACCGGGGCGTGCTGTTCCTGGACGAGCTGCCGGAGTTCGACGAGCGCTCGCTGGAAGCGATGCGCCAACCGCTGGAAGATCACGTCGTGACCATCTCACGCGCTGGAGGAACGCTGACGTTCCCTGCGAACTTTCAATTGATTGCCGCGATGAACCCGTGTCCTTGCGGCTATTGGGGCGATCCGACGCACAACTGCACCTGCACCTCGGCGATGGTCACGCGCTATCAGAAACGCATCAGCGGTCCCCTGCTCGACCGCTTCGACATCCACGTTGAAGTTCCTCGTGTGGAGTACGACAAACTCGCCTCGGACCGAACCGGCGAGCCGAGTGAAACGATTCGCTGCCGGGTGACGACCGCGCGCGAACGTCAACGGGCGCGCTTCAACGCCACGCCGCTGACCTGCAACGCCGACATGGGGCCGGCGCACATCCGCGAGCATTGCGAAGTGGATGAAGCGGGCAAGTCGCTGATGCGCGCGGCGATGCAGCAGCTGGGCATGAGTGCGCGATCGTTTCACCGGGTGCTGAAGCTGGCGCGGACGATTGCGGATTTGGCGGGCGCACAGAAAGTCCAGCCGGCGCATCTGGCCGAAGCGTTACAATATCGACCGAGGCGGCAGGCATAGGGAGCGAGTCATGCGTGAACTACGCGCACTGCGGGAAGGATGGGAAACAGTCGAGGTCAATGCAACACGCTTGCTACGCCGCTTGACCACCCAAGAAAGCATCCGCCAATGGTTGGTTTTGCAACGATCTTTTGAAGCCCAGTTGCAGCAGACCGCAACGCTATTCAGGCCAGAACGGCGGGCTGCGCTGGCCCAATTGCAAGCCCGGCTACGCCGCATGGCTGAATGGCAGGAACAACATGGAGAATCTGCTCCCGTCCATCGCAGCGCTTCAGCAACGCCTGAGTGACGCCGGTATCCCATCTATGGTGATCGGCGGCGTCGCGGTCGCCGCCTGGGGCGATCCGGATAGACGCCCGCGTGGACGCGGGCTTTGAGCAGCCCAAAGCGCAACATGTGACCGCGCGCAGTCTATCATGGCGGTAGCCAGGTCACCTGTCACGTTCCCACGCATCCCTTCATCTAGTAAAGAAACCCTCCCGCAGGGTTGAGAACCGGCGGGAGGGTCTGTTGCCCTGGAGGATTTGTGGCGCACAAGAGCGAGTTCAGAGTCGAGAACGCCTATCCCTACAACCACAGCACGACGACGCGCTGGATCATCTCGCACGTCCTGCGCTACAAAGGATTCCTGCTCATCGGTGTCGTGCTGACGATCACCAGCCTGGCCTCGTATTCCTCTGCGCCGCTGCTGATTGGCCGCGCGGCGGAAGCGATCCTCAACCCCGCCGCCGGGAAACTCCTGCCGGTGCTGTCGCTGGCGATTATGGGCGTGTTGGCGCTCGACGGCGTCGCGAACCTGCTGGCGTATCGCTGCTTCGAGAACATCGCCAAGCGCTTCCAGGCCGACGCACGCGAGGAACTGTACCTCAGCCTGCTGGGCAAGAGCCAGACCTTTCACGACCGCCAGCGCGTGGGCGACATCATGGCCCGCGCGACCGACGACGTGAGTCTATTGAGTGACTTGATCGTGCCAGGGGCGAGCCTGATCTTCGAGACCGTGCTGGCGATCGTCATTCCGCTCGCCTACATCGCCACGATCCACTTCGAGTTGCTGCTGGTGCCTGTCGCCTTCATCGTCGTCTACATCTTCGCCGTGCGCGCCTACAATCGCCGCCTCCGGCCGGTGGCCGTGCGCCAGCGCGAAGAGTACGGCAAGATGAATGCCGGGCTGGAAGAGACGGTATCGGGCATCGAGGTCGTCAAGGCCAGCGCGCAGGAAGCCTTCGAGCGGGGCAAGTTCCGGTGCGCGGCGCGCATCAACCGCGACGTCTTTGTCAAGCAGGGCCAGATCGAGGCGCGCTACCTGCCGGTGCTGCTGTACGCGTTCGCGCTGGGGCTGACGTTCCTCCACGCGCTGATGCTTCACCAGCAGGGCCGCGCGACGATCGCCGACATCATCGGCGTGATGGGGTTGATGCGCGTGCTGCACTTCCCGACCTTCATCTCGATCTGGACCTTCTCGGTGGTGCAGGCCGGTGTGGCGAGCGCGAACCGCATCCTGCGCATCATCCGCGCCGAGACCGAACTCGACGAGAACCCCGGCGGCCACACCGCGCCGATGCGCGGCGACATCGTCTTTGAGAACGTGAGTTTCGGTTACGAGGATCGCCCGTTGCTCGACCGGGTGTCGTTTCACGTCAGGCCCGGCCAGACGGTTGCCATCGTCGGGCAGACCGGGTCGGGCAAGAGCACGCTGACGCAGCTAGTCAACCGCACCTACGACACCCGGCAGGGCCGCGTTCTGATCGACGGGGTGGACGTGCGCGAGTGGAGCCTGGCTGCGCTGCGCTCGCAAATCTCGAAGATCGAGCAAGACGTGTTCCTGTTCTCGCGGACGATCGCGGAGAACATCGCGTTTGGCATGCCGGGTGCGATGCAGGAGCCGATCGAAGAAGCCGCGCGCGCGGCGCAGGCGCACGAGTTCATCGGGTCGTTCGAGAAAGGCTATCAAACGGTGATCGGCGAGCGCGGGGTGACGCTGAGCGGCGGGCAGCGGCAGCGCCTGGCCCTGGCGCGCGCTTTCCTGAGCGACCCGCGCATCCTGATCCTGGACGACTCGACCAGCGCGATCGACAGCGGGACCGAGGATGAGATTCAAAAGGCGATCCGGAAGATTCAGCGCGGGCGGACAACGCTGTTGATCACGCACCGGCTGTCCCAGATCCGGTGGGCCGATCACATCCTGGTGCTCGATCGCGGCCGGCTGGTTGCCAGCGGCACGCACGAGGAGCTCTTGCGCCGCTCACCGCACTACCGGCGCATCTTTGCGCGATACGAGATTGTGCTTCCTTTGTGTACTGCTTCCCCATCTTGCCGCAAATATCCCAGCTGATTTCATACAATCACTCGCAATGCAAATGGTATAGTAGCGTACCACCGCCATTGCGTCTCCACGACCTGCGATAGCGCGTGCATTTCAAGTTAGTGGCAAGGGTCGCGCGGCGGTCAACCGCCGCGCTCAGCGAACGAAGCCCGCGCAGCGGGCTAGCCTCGAAGAGGCTTCGTTCGTTCAGCCCGACGGTTCAGTCGGGCGCGGCTGGGCCGATAGCAGTCGCCACTTTTCTGAAATGCACTGCGCGACAGCCAGGCGCAGGCTGGAGCGCCGACCCGATACCCGGCTAGCTGAATAACTTCTAGGCGACCGGCACTTCCAAAGTGCCGGTCACCTCGGACCAGGAGTCAGTCTATATATCGCGACAACGCGTCGTATGCGCTCTTCTCCCGCATTCGTTTCGCCCTCGCCGCTGCTCTGCTGATCAGTCTGGTGCTGTCGCTGGGTTTGGCCGACGTCAGTCGGGCGGCAGGGACTGTTCGCGTTACCAGCACGATCGACGCAGTCAGCGCCGACGGACTGTGCACCCTGCGTGAGGCGATCCTCGTCGCCAACAAAGATAAGGCGCTCAGCAGCGTTCCCGGCGAGTGCCCGGCAGGCAGCGGCGCGGACACGATCATCTTGCCGGCCGGCGCCTACACGTTGACGCGCACTGACTACGGCAAAGACGGCCACGGCAACGGCCGTGTGTATCACATCTTCTTCACGGCCACCGACGGGCGCGGCGGATCGTGCTCGGGTGAGGTGAAGGTCGGCGTGGTTCACGATCAAGGCGGCTCGCTCGATGCCATCGACGGCGGCCCGTTGTACGACTCGACAAGGGCACACTAGCGAACCTGTCAACGGATTGGAAACGGACAAGCGGACTGTAACGGATACCTGCGGCGAAGCGGACGGCTATCAACGGATTGGAAACGGACAAACGAACTGAAGCGGATGCGGACATTATCCGTTTCTATCCGTTTGTCCGTTTAAGCATCCGTTGATCACCGTTTGTCCGTTTAAGTATCCGTTGATCACCGCTTGCGCCGTGTCACATCTGAGCGATAATACCGATGTTCCTCCACGCGAAGGCCCAGCCATCTTCGCGCAATCGAAACCGTTTGGCAGAACATGACCACCGATCGAAAACTGATCCTGAAAACCGTCGGTCTCTTTACGGAGACTCCCCACGAGACGCTGGCTGAAGTGGCCGATCTGCTCGAGGAGATCGAGGCGAAGCCAGGCCAGGTCGTGTTCCACAAAGGCGACCCGGGTGACTCGCTGTATATCATCGCCGAAGGGCGCGTGCGCGTGCACGACGGCGATCTCACGCTGAATTTCTTGGGCAAGCGCGACGTGTTCGGCGAGATGGCTGCGCTCGATCCGGAGCCGCGCAGTGCAACGGTGACTGCGGTCGAGGACACGCTGCTCTTGCGCCTCGATCAAAAGACGCTGTACGATTTGATCGCAAAGCGCCCCGAAGTCGCGCGCCGGATCATCCAGGTGCTCAGCCGGCACCTCCGAGCGCGCATGCACGACATGGCCGAGGATTACCAATACATGCGGCAATTCGCCAAAGTCACGGCGGCAGCGGTCGCCGTCGAGGCCGGTGTCTATGAGCCGGACAGCCTGAACGAGGTCGCGCAGCGGACGGACGAGCTGGGTCAGCTCGCGCGTGTCTTCCAGCGCGCGATCCACGAAGTGTACGCGCGCGAGCAGCGCCTGAAGCAACAAGTGGCCGAGCTGCGGATCGAGATCGATCAGGTCCACCAGGCGCGGCAGGTCGCCGAGATCACCGAGACGGAGTATTTTCAGCAATTGCGTAAGCGCGCGGGCGAACTCCGCTCTGCGCGGGAATGATCCACGAACACACACGTGCACCGCGCTTGTCCCTTCGGGACAGCGCAAGTGCAGGTGTGCGGTGCAATGCTCCCGTCTTCACGAATTCACACGAATCAGAATATTGGACATGGACACCTGCACCCACCTGCGGTGTTCGCAGGTGCGGTGTGAACACGGACAAACACGGATCAGAATCAGTGTTCATCTGTGTTCATCCGTGTCCCATAATTTGGTTGCTGCGGAGCCGCCTATGTCACTGATCATTTCCATTCACTCTTTCCGGGGCGGCACGGGCAAGTCGAACACCGTCGCCAATCTCGCGGCGTTGATGGCGAGCGCAGGCCGACGTGTGGGCGTGGTGGACACCGACATCGCGTCGCCCGGCATTCACGTTCTGTTCGGCCTGGACGTGGAGCAGGTGACGTTCTCGCTCAACGATTACCTGTGGGGCCGCTGCGAAATCCGGCAGGCGACGTACGACGTGACGCCGGTTGGCGTAATGGGCCGCATTTTCCTGATCCCGTCCAGCATCAAGGCGGGCGAGATCGCGCGCGTCCTGCGCGAAGGCTACGACGTGGGCCTGCTCAACGATGGTTTTCATCGCCTGATCGACGATTTGCGCCTGGATGTGCTGATGATCGACACGCATCCCGGCCTGAACGAAGAAACGCTGCTGTCCATCGCCGTCTCCGATGTGCTCACCGTCATCCTGCGCCCCGATCAGCAAGACTATCAAGGAACCGGCGTCGCGGTCGAGGTGGCGCGCAAGCTGGACGTGCCGCGCATGGTGATCGTCGTCAATAAGACGCCGCAGGTGTTCGACCCGGCCGAAGTGAAAGCGCGCGTCGAGCAGGCGTACGGCTGCGAAGTCGCCGCCGTGTTGCCGCATTCGGATGAGATGATGATACTCGCCAGCGGCGGCATCTTCGTCCTGCGTTATCCTGAGCATCCGATTACCTCGGCGCTGAAGCAGGTCGTGGCGAGGCTGATGGCCCAATGAATGGAAACTCCCATCGCCTACATCCCAAGCGATCGATTGAAGGCGTTGGCGCGCGGGGACTCGCTGCCCGATCGGACGCGCGGCGCGGCGCGGAAGAGATCACCCGCCAGCTCAACGCCGTGTACGACGCGCTGATCGACGATCTACACGGCTATGGCGGTAGCGTCATCGGCGATCCGGGCATCCAACTCATCGACGCATTGGCCGGATCGATTCTCGATCAACTGATCGCCGCCGGGCGCCACGCCGGCAAAGGCGAAGTGGTGCTGGCACCCTCGGCCGATCGCCGCGCTAGGCGATCAGGTTCACATCGCAGCCTGGCGCGACGATGAGGAGTTCGGCCAGCGTTTCGGTGTCGTCGATGCGCTGAGTGTGCCGGTTGAGCCGGAACCTCAGCCGGCGCTCCCGCCCAACTCCTTAAGCGATGAGCAAATCCGCCCGTGGCCGCTGACGCCGGTTTACGAGCGCCTGCATAGCGGTCAAGGCGAGTTTCTGGCCGAGCTGCGCCCGGCGGTCGCGCTCTTTTTGCGTTTCAGGGGGATCGACTTCGATGGCGACGATGCGGCGGGCTGGAGGCCTTGCAGGGTCGGGCCGCGCGAGCGTTCCGCCTGATCGGCGCGCCGCTGTCGCCCGCCGAAAAGGCCAAACTCGATCGCATTCTCGAAGCGGCGCGGCAGTCGTTCGGCGAAGACGCAATTGCCTTGGCGCTGGCCGAGGGTCGGGCGATGTCGCTGGATCGGGCCACCACGTACGCGCTGGAAGATGGAAATGACTCAAGGATGTGAGAGCCTATGCTGACACTCTTCGAACGCGGCGTGGTGGCTCACCTCGTCGCCGATTGGCTGCTGCAGAACGACTGGATGGCGAGGAACAAGACGAATCTGCGGCATCCGGCGGGATGGGTGCATTCGGCGATTCACGTGGTGCTGCTTGGCTTGGCGCTGGGCTGGCAGGCCGGACTGGTGCTCGGCCTGGTACACATGGTGATCGACACGCGCCAGGTGATGAAGCGGTGGCAGCGCTTCTACCGCCAGACAATGGATGGGCCGAATGCTATCCACGTGGCGATCTGGGCCGATCAGGTGCTGCACATCGCCGTGATCGCGGCGTGGGTGCAATTCGTGCGCGTCTGAAAATCATTTCTAATCCAACCGCCGCCGCTCGCCGCCAGCCGGCCCGTGACTGAATAGCACCCGGCCTTGCTCTTCGACCTTCGTCTCGATGCGGACGGGCCGGCCCCACAGCGTGTACAGGTTCTTCAGCGTGTCCTGTGCGAAGGGAACGTCGAGATCGATGCCTTCGTGGCGATGCATGAGGTATAGCTCGCCACGGTTTTCGTAGTTGCCATCCACGACCTCGATGATCGGCTGGCCGAAGTTCGTCAACTGGAACAGCAGGCGGCGCTTGACGTCCTGGAACTTGCGGCTGGAGATTTCGTACACGTTATCGTCCGCGTTGTAGTCGAAGGTGAACAGTCGGTGCTCGCGGGCGAAGTCTTCGGTTAAGAACTCGTCGATGAAGCCGATGTCGTTGTAGACGCGCCGCACCTCGAAGACCTTCTGGCGGCCCAACCCCAGCTTCTTGTCCCACTCGCGGCGAGCCTGGAGGTTCTCGCATGCTTCGTACTCCGGCCCGAACGTGCCCCGGTTCCAGCGGTCTTCGATGTCGCGATACAGCTCCAGGCCGAGCTTGTAAGGATTGAGCTGGCCGGAATGCACGGCGACCGTGCCGGAGTGGTGCTCGGCGTAGGCGATCAGCTCGTTCGGCTCTAGCGCGTGCTCGGTCATAATGTGGGTGTGCGCGAAACTGGCCCAGCCTTCATTCATGATCTTCGTCTGGCGCTGCGGCGCGAAGTAATACGCTTCTTCGCGCACGATGTCGAGGAGGTCGTGCTGCCAGTTTTCGAGCGGCGCGTGTTCGAGCAGGAAGAGCAGCACGTCGCGCTCCGGCTCTTCCGGGAAGCGCTTGCGCTGCTGCTCGGCTTCCTCTAATCGGCGCTGCTGCTCGGCCAGGAACTCCGGCGGATTGATGAAGGAGTCCATGTAACCCTTCGCCGGTAACTTGCGCACCGTCTCGCGCTCTTCGGTTTCCGGGATCGGCGCGGCGCGGCGCTGAATGCCCACTGCGTGGATGTCGATCAGGTTGTCGAGCGAGAGGGACGCGTCGAGAAAGTCCTCGACGCAGTCCAGCCCGTGCCGTTCGATGTGTCGCCGAATGCGGGCGGCGTGGTTTGCCATCTCGTCGAGCATCTTGCGATTGGTGTGCGCGAACCACAGGTTGTTCTTGAAGAAGTCGCCGTGGCCGTAGACGTGCGCCATCACGAGTTTTTGATCCACCCGATCGTTGCTCGCCAGCAGGTAGGCGTAGCACGGAATGGTGTTGATCACCATCTCGTAGATGCGGTGCAGGCCGTAGGCGTAAGACTTCGACAGGCGCTCGTATTCCATGCCGAAGCGCCAGTACGGGTAGCGCGTGGGGAAGCCGTCGTAGGCGGCGACCTGGTTCATCATGCGATAGTCGAGCATGACGAAGCGCACCTCGAAGAAGTCGAGGCCGAAGTCGCGCGCGTAACCTTCGATGACCGATTGAAGCATTTCGAGATCGGGTGAGAGTGACATGGTTATTCCATAAAACGTGACGCGTAAAACGTAATTACGTTTTACGTTTCACGCTCACACTCCCTTCCCTAAAAACGTCTTGATCGCCGCATAAATGTCGTCGTCCGTGTCGATGCGAGCCCGGGCCAGTTTCTCGTCGCTCACCTCGTCGAGCGCGTCCATGAACTGCCGCCGCGATTCGCTCTGAACCTGGCCGTAACAGAACAGATTCATCGGCGGCAGCAGTTCCCGCTTCAGCAGCGCGACGCAGCGATCATCGTCATCGTCACCGAAGTTCTCGCCATCGGAAAAGTGCAGCGCGTATAAGTTCCAATCTTCCACGGGATAATCCCTGCGGAGGATGTCGCGGCACATCTCGTAGGCCGCCGAGATGCGCGTGCCGCCGCTCTCGCGAACGTGATAGAACGTGTGCTGATCGACTTCGTGCGCGACGGCGTCGTGGACGATGTAGCGCGTCACCAGATTCTTGTAGTGCGCGCGCAGCCAGCTATCGATCCAGAACGCCGTCAGCCGGACGAGGTGCTTCTTGCGCTGAGTCATGCTGCCCGACACGTCCATCATGTATAGGACGACGGCGTTGTTGTCCGGGCGCGGGTAGACTTTCCAGGAGCGGTAGCGTTTGTCGTCGCGGATCGGAATGATGGCCGGGCGCTCGGGGTCGTACGTGCCGGAGACGAGTTGTCGCTTGAGCGTTTCGCGATACGTGCGCTTGAAGTGCCGCAGGCCCTCCGGGCCGACGCGCCGGATGCCGGTGTACCGGGTGATCTCGCCTTCGACGCGATTCTTGCTCTTGGGTTGGATGCGCGGCAGACCGAGTTCTTCGCCGAGCAATTCGACCAGCTCTTGCAGCGTCAGCTCGACTTCGAGGATGTGGTTGCCGGGCTGATCGCCTGCCGGGCCGCTGCCGTCGTCCGGATCGCCTCGACCGATGGGCGTACCTACTTCGCCCGGCCCTTGCCCGACGCCGCCTTGCTTCCCGCCGAAGCGGAAGTGCGGCAGCTCGATCTCCGGGATGGGGATGCTCACCAAGTCTTTTCCCTGCCGGCCGATCAACTCGCCGTTGGATATGTATTTCCGCAGGTTCTGCTTGATCCGGCCCCGGACGATCTGCCGGAAGCGGCTGGTGTCTTGTTCGATGGAGAGAATCATAGGCACACCCTTTAACAATGGCTATGAAGCGTGAAACGTAAAACATGAAACGTAATTACGTTTTACGCATCACGTTTTACTGCCTCGCCGTGTCGCCGCGCGCGAAAATGCTGGCGACGTAGTTCAGCACGTCGGTCGCGCACACGTCGCAGTAGCCCATGTTCTTGATCATGCGACTCTTGACGACCTCGATCTTCTCCTGCGTCTCGCTGTCGATCACGTTGGAGACCAGGCTGGTGAGCTTGATCGAGTCTTTCTGATCTTCGAACAGCTTCAGCTCGAGCGCGCGGCGCAGGCGATCGTTGGAGTCCCACGCGAAGGTCTTGCCCTCCAGCGCCAGTGCGCCGATGTAATTCATGATCTCGCGCCGGAAATCGTCCTTCCGGCTCTCCGAGATTTCGATCTTCTCTTCGATCGAGCGCATCAGCCGCTCGTCGGGCGGCTCGTCCTGGCCGGTGTACGGATTGCGCACCTTTTGCTTCTGCGTGTAGGCCTTGATGTTGTCGATGTAGTTGGCGGACAAACGCTTGATGGCCGCTTCGTCGGCGGTGATTGCGCGTTGGACTTCGTTCTTGATGATTTCGTCGTACTCGGCGCGCGCCACGGCCAGCAGTTCGCGGAAGCGCTTGCGCTGCTCTTCGCTGGTAATCAGCGAGTGGTGGCGCAGGCCGCCCTCCAGTTCGCGCATCAGCAAGAAGGGGTTGATGCAAGTGCGGCTCTGATCGCTGACGAGCGCATTGGATAACTTGTCCTGGATGTAGCGCGGCGAAATGCCGATCATGCCTTCCTGCTTGGCCTCGGCCTGCAACTCCATCACGCTGTCCTCGGTGAAGCCAGGCAACGAGCGGCCGTCGTATAGCTTCAGCTTCTGGAGCAGTGTCAATCCGGCGTGCTTCGGTTCTTCGAGCCGGGTCAGCACGGCCCACAGCGCGGCGATCCCCAGCGTGTGCGGCGCGATGTGCTTGCCGACCACGCGCCGCTCGTTGAAGTCGCGCTCGTAGATTCTCACTTCGTCGCTGTAACGAATGACGTAGGGGATGTCGATCTTGATCGTCCGATCGCGTAGCGCCTCCATATACTCGTTGCCGAGCAGACGGCGGTACTCGGCCTCGTTGGTGTGGCCGAGGATGACTTCGTCGATGTCGGTATGGGCGAATTTCTTAGGCTTGATCTTGTGTTCCTGCGAAGCCGTGAGCAGGTCGTAGAGGAAGGCCACGTCGAGCTTGAGGATTTCGATGAACTCGACCAGTCCGCGATTGGCGATGTTCAATTCGCCATCGAAGTTGAAGGCGCGCGGGTCGGAGTCCGAGCCGTACTCGGCGATCTTGCGGTAGTTGATGTCGCCGGTCAGCTCGGTCGAGTCCTGGTTCTTCTCATCCTTCGGCTGGAACGTGCCGATGCCGACGCGGTCTTTTTCGGACAGCAGCAGCCGCTTCACGCGCACCTGGCGCACCACGTCCAGCCAGTTGCCGCCGGCCTTTTCCAGCAGGCGGTTGAACACGAATCGACACGCCGGGCATAGATCGCCTTCGATCTCGATGTGTTGCACGCCGTCGTGGCCCGTGTTCAATTCTGCCATGATCGTCGATCGGAACTCGTAGGGGATCAGGTGGAGCGGCTCTTCGTGCATCGGGCAGTCCATGCGTTCGCCGTCGTCGGGCTGCCAGTAGAACGTGTACACGCGGCCCGCATCGGTGCGCGTGTAGGCTTCCAGGCCTTTCTTGAGCAGGCGGACGATCGTGCTTTTGGCCGTGCCGACGGGGCCGTGCAGCAACAGCACGCGCCGCTCGGTTCCGTAGCGGCGAGCCGCCGATTGGAAGACGCGCACCAGTTCCATCAACGGCTTATCCAGCCCGAAGACGGCATCTTTGCCGCTCTCAAAGGGGTCGTCGAAGAAGCGATAGTGGATGAGCGCCTCGCGGTAGCGGGTGTATTCGTCGCTGCCATAGGAGACGATCATGTCGTACATTCGCTGGAAAGCCGTGCGCGCGACTCGGGGATCGTGGCGCACGATTTCGAGGTAATCCTCGAGGCTCCCCTCCCAGTGCAGGCCGCGGAACCCGGACGTATCTTGCATCCGCTCGATCTTATTCAGCAGGGTATCCGTCCCGCTCATCACACACCTCCGCGCGTCGCTTCAGATATAGGCGTTACGCACTTGAACCGCAACCCCGCACACGGCACGCGGGGCAGGCGACGCCAAGAAAAACTCAATTCAACTTCGCACCCGCACCGCCCCGCGTCTTTTTGCGGGGTTGCGCCTTCGCGGTGAGATCAATCCCAACCGCGTAAGTCCTCAGGCAAATAAGTCGTGGCTCTTTACAGATTTCAAGGAGGTGGGCCGCTTGCCCCAAAACCAATTGCGGTGAATTGGGTCGAGGCAGCGGATGGGCAACGGATAAACGAATCTGCGACAGGTATACTGCGCGCGGTCACAAGTTGCGCTTTTTGTTGCTGAAAGCCCGCGTCCACGCGGGCGTCTGCCCTGATCGACCGCGAGGACGCGGGCGGTGAGCAAAACCGCAGATTGTTCCCGCGTCGAGTAGTCGAGTATATGAGCCGGCGCAAACCGCATCCGTTTATCCGGTGTGGATTCGTTGCATCGACCTCCTTGAAGCACCTCTTGAGCGTAAGTTGTTAATCTTGAGAGCATTCGGTAATTCGCGGGCAGCGCCCGGTGATGAATCACCGGGCTGAAAAAGCGAAGCCTGCTGAAGCAGGCTGCTGGCCGCTTCAGCCGGATTGATCCGGCTTTTCTTGATTAGCCCGACGATTCATCGTCGGGCGACAGGCGCAAGGCAATTGCCGAACGCTCTCACCTTTGATAAATGAGACGACCTGAGGGGAGGGTGTTCTTACGGGGGATTTGGTAGGAACTTTGTCAGATGCGATCATGGCCTAAAAATCATCCCCGGCAATACTTGAGGAACTTTGCCAGGGATGAATGGAAAGAACAGGTGGATTGGGTGTACAGTGATTCGAATGGCTCGCGATCAATTGGACTCGACGACCCGGATCGTCTCTTCCACTTCGGATGCCGGAGTCTCCTCGAACTGCGCCAGGCTTTCTTCGACTTGCGGAAGCCGGCCGCGCGCCTCCAATTCGGCGACTGCCCGCAGGCCTTCGTACTCCTCGGCGCAATCCGGGCACTGTGCCAGATGCGCCCGGATCGGCGCGGCACGGCTCCCTAGATCGCGCCCGGCAATTTCCTCATCGACGTAAACTGCCAGAACCGCCTGGAGCTGCTCACAGTCGATTTCGCCTTCGCCGGTCGCATAGATGTGCTCGAGCCAGCGAATGAAGTGTTGTCGATCCAACATGGCCTCCTATTTGGTCTAGCAGAGCCAAGAGGTAAGACGCTCCGGCTGCTTGATTTCTTACGATCTTTCAATCCTGGAACGCGGCCAGGATGTCGCCCTCGCTCAGGTGGCGGGCCTGTAACCGCGCCCTCAGGCGCTTGCGCGCATCGTGCAGCAGTTTGTAGAGCGCGTTGCGCGTGAGACCCAGGCCGGCCGCCACGTCATCCATCGATCGACCTTGCCAGTGCACGCCGATGAACGCCGCCCGCTGGCGCTCGCTCAACTCGGTCTCGACGATCTCGCGCAGCAGCGCCAAGTAGTAACGCCGCTCGGCCAGTTGCTCAGGATCGACCTTGTCTTTATCACCGAGGACGGCCTGAAAGACGGCCGGCTCTTCGTCGCGCAATCGATCGAGCGACTGGTTCTGATACCGCTGTCGGCGCAGCTCGCTGGCCGCCCGGTTGATGACGAAGCGATAAGCCCACGTGGTGAACTTGGATTCGCCCCGAAAAGTATCCAGGTGCGCGCGGATGTCCAGGAGTGCTTCCTGGGCCAGGTCTTCCGCCAGATGATGAATGGCCTGCCGGCTCCAGCCGGTCAACTCGCCGCGATGCAGCGAGATGTAGACCAGCACGGCGCGCAGCAAAAAGTCGCGCAGGTCTTGCAGCGCCTCGGCTTGAGCCTCGCCGGGCCGCTCGGAAAGTGTCTGTAGCCAGTCGTCGTTCGAGCGATCAGCCATGTTGCCGAGACTGCCTCGGGTAAAGTGAAGAGCCGGTTCCCCGATAAACAATATACCATAAACAATATACCACGTTCGGCAACAAGGGTACGAGATCACCGGGGTCACAGGCCGCGTTTGAAATCCGGCCAAATAGGTAACTACTCAGCCTCACCCCCCGGCCTCCTCTCCCGAAGTGGAACGGCGCACTTCGAGAGAGGGGGAGTGGGTTCTCCCCTCTCCTGACGACGGGTGTTGGGTCGTCAGGAGAGGGGCTGGGGGTGAGGCAGCCTGAGCAATTACCCAAACAGGTGGACTTGCGACAGCGCCACTGGCGGCAGGTATCTTCTTTGCCGATTCCTGTCTATAATTGGTGTACCTCAGCGACACGGATTGCGAAGAAATACATGGACACCGAACGCATGACGCCGATGCTGGCGCAGTATCGGCACATCAAGGCGCGGTTCCCCGATGCGATCGTGCTGTTCCGCCTCGGCGACTTTTACGAGACGTTCGACAGCGACGCCAAAACGGCCGCGCGCGAGCTGGAGCTGGTGCTGACCTCGCGCTCATTCGCGAAGGGCGTGCGCCTGCCGATGGCCGGCGTGCCGCACCACCACGTGCAGTCGTACATCGCCAAGCTGATCGAGCGCGGCTACAAGGTCGCCCTGGTCGAGCAACTCGAAGACCCGAAGAAGGTTAAGCGGCTGGTGAAGCGCGACGTGATTCGCGTGATCACGCCAGGCACAGTCGTCGAAGATGCGTTGCTGCGCGCGAATAGCGAGAACTACTTAGCCGCAATTGTCAGTGACTTAACCGCAAAGAACGCAACCCCGCAAACAGACGCGGGGCAGGCGGGCGCAGAGAATAAATCAACAAACTCCGCGCTCTCTGTGCCCTCTGCGGCGAGTTATGGCCTCTCGATCATCGATCTCTCCACGGGCGAATTTGCGACGACGCAGATCGAAGGCGCGGACGCGGAAGCCAGGTTGCTGGACGAGTTGCAGCGCGTGCAGGCCAGCGAATACGTGCTGCCGCCTGCGTTGATGAATGACGAGCGTTTCGTCGCCCACCTCCAGGCGATTCGCCCGGCGCGGCTGTCGCCCGTCGACGAGCACGTGTGCGAGGTCGAGACGGCGCGGCGAGTTTTGACCGGGCACTTCCGCGTGGCGACGCTCGACGGCTTTGGCTGCGAGCACCTGCCGCTGGCTGTGTCGGCGGCGGGCAGCGCGCTGCATTACCTCCTCGGCAACCAGCCCGGCGGCGCGAGCGCCTCACCGCTGCTGCACCTCAATCATCTCTGGACGTTTTCGCTCGCCGAGTACATGACGCTCGATGTGGCGACGCGCCGCAACCTGGAACTGATTGCGTCGCTTCCTTCTCCCTTTCAGGGAGAGGGGCCGGGGGTGAGGACTTCGCCGCGCAGCCTGTTCGGCGTGCTCGATGAGACCGTGACGGCGATGGGCGCGCGGCTGCTCAAGCGCTGGATTCAACAGCCGCTCCTCGACCTGGCCCAAATTCACGCCCGGCTCGACGCCGTAGACGAGCTGCATGGTGATGCGTTCTTGCGCGAGGACCTGCGCCGGCTGCTCGACGGCCTGTACGATGTCGAGCGGCTGGTGGGACGCATCGGGTTCGGAAATGCCAATGCGCGCGACGTGATTGCGTTGAAGCACACGCTCGCCCGCCTGCCGCACATCAAGGCGCGGCTCGCGCAGGTCGAAGCGGCGCGCCTGCGCGAATTGGAGCGCAACCTGGACGAATCGCACGCTTCGCACGTCACGCACCTGATCGACCAGGCGATCGTCGACAATCCGCCGATTCTCGTTCGCGAGGGCGGCCTGATCAAGCGCGGCTACGATGCCACGCTCGACGCGCTGCGCGATCAGGCTGCGCGCGGCAAGCAGTGGTTGAATGAGCTAGAAGAGAAAGAGCGCGAGCGAACCGGCATTAAGAATCTGCGTGTGCGTTACAACGAGGTGTTCGGTTTTTTCATCGAGGTGCCGCGCAGCGCCGCGCACTTGATCCCGAAAGACTACGAGCGCCGCGCGACGATCACGCACGCCGAGCGTTACGTCACACCGGAACTCAAGGCGAAAGAGACGCACATCCTGGCAACCGAAGATCGCGTGAAGGACCTGGAATACGATTTGTTCGTTCAGCTTCGCAGCACGCTC
Source organism: Anaerolineae bacterium (assembly GCA_036514635.1). Taxonomy (GTDB): domain Bacteria; phylum Chloroflexota; class Anaerolineae; order Fen-1058; family Fen-1058; genus DASSFZ01. The sequence continues at coordinate 44,461 of DATBWU010000164.1, forward strand.
GCCCAACACGCGATGCAGTTGCAGACGATGGCGCGGATTCTGGCGCAGCTCGACGTGCTCGTCGCGCTGGCCGAAGTCGCCGCGCGCTGCGCCTACACCAAACCGATCGTGGATGACGGCGACGCGATCGAAATTCGCGAGGGCCGGCATCCGGTCGTCGAGCGGTTCTTGCGCGACGAGCCCTTCGTGCCGAACGATGTGCGGCTCGACGGCGAGTCGCAGCGCGTGATCATCCTCACCGGGCCGAACATGTCGGGCAAGAGTGTGTTCGTGCGGCAGGTGGCGCTGATCGTCTTGATGGCGCAGATCGGCAGCTTCGTCCCGGCGAGCTTCGCGCGCATCGGGTTGACCGATCGCATCTTCACGCGCGTCGGCGCGAGCGACGACATCGCCCAGGGCCGCTCGACGTTCCTGGTCGAGATGAGCGAGGCCAGCCACATCTTGCGGCACGCCACGCCGCGCAGCCTGGTCGTGCTCGACGAGGTGGGGCGGGGCACGTCGACCTACGACGGCATCTCGCTGGCGTGGGCGATTGCCGAAGAACTGCACAACGCTGTCGGCGCGAAGACGCTGTTCGCCACGCACTATCACGAATTGACGCAGCTCGAATCGTCCGACTCGATCCGCGAGCGCGGCGGCGCGATCAAGAATTTCACGATGGCGGTGAAGGAGCAAGGCCGCGAAGTGGTTTTCCTGCGGCAAGTGATTCCGGGCGGCGCGGAGAAAAGTTTCGGCATTCACGTCGCACGGCTGGCGGGACTGCCGTCGCGCGTGGTTGATCGGGCGGAGGAGATGCTGCAACGGCTGGAGGAGAGCAGGCAAAGAGAGACTGGGAGCGAGGGGGAAGAGGAGTATGCGCTTTCGATGGATGCGCAGGGGATCGTGAAGGAAGAGCGCGCCGTGTACGACACGCGAATCGAAGCCTGGCGAGGTATTCTTCAGCAACTACTGACCGTGGATATTGCGAACATGACGCCGCTCCAGGCGTTGAATCTGCTGAACGACGTTCAGGTGAGGATCAGGGCGTTGGGTGATCGGGTGCGTGAAGATTAAATGTCATTCGCGCTTCGTCACCTCCAATCAACAATCCAAATTCCATGATCCATATTCTCCACAAATCTGTCGCCGAGCGCATTGCGGCGGGCGAGGTGGTCGAGCGGCCCGCCTCGGTGGTGAAGGAATTGATCGAGAACGCGATCGATGCGGGCGCGCACGCGATTGCGATCGAGATTCGGCAGGGAGGCGTGCCGCTGATCCGCGTGAGCGACAACGGCAGCGGCATGTCGCGCGAGGATGCGCCGCTATCCGTCGAGCGTTTTGCCACGAGCAAAATCGCGACGGCAGACGACCTGGACGTGATTCGGTCGCTCGGCTTTCGGGGCGAGGCGCTGCCGTCCATCGCCAGCGTGTCGCAGTTGGAGATTGTGACGCGAACACGCGACGAGATCGAAGGCACGCGAGTGCGCGTGATCGACGGTCAGGCGCAGATCGGGGCCGCCGGTGCACCGATCGGCACGCAGGTGACCGCGCGCGATCTGTTCTACAACGCGCCTGCACGGCGTAAGTTTCTCAAGTCGCCGCTGCGCGAAACCGAGTTGATCCAGAAACAGGTGATGACGTACGCGCTGGCATATCCGGACATCGCGTTTCGACTCGTCGTGGATGGGCGGGAGAGCGCGGGTTGGGTGGCGGCGGCTCCATTGGAGCGAATCGGCGCGGCCTGGGGACGCGAGATCGCGGCGGAGATGGTCGAGGTCGACCAGACCAGTGTTGACCTGCGCGTGCAGGGATTCGTGTCACGGCCCACACTCGCGCGCGCAAGCCGCGAGTGGCAGATGTTCTTCGTCAACCGCCGCCCGATTCGGTCGGGTCTCCTCGCCGTGATGCTGGAGCGCCCGTATGCCGGGCGCTTGCCGCTGAATCGCCATCCACTCGCCGTGATTCAGATCGACCTTGACCCGCGTCTGGTAGATGTGAACGTGCATCCGCGCAAGGCGGAGGTCCGGTTCTACCAGGAGCGCGCGATCTACAACGCCGTCACACACGCCGTCGAGCAGGCGCTGCGCGGTTTTCCGCTGCTCCAGCCTGCTACAACCGATTGGTCATTCGCCGATGTTGCAGGCCCAGAGCCCGGTTCCGCGCCCGACCCGTACACTTTGCGCGAATCGCGCGTGGAGTATGGATCGGGGCCGTGGCGCGCGGTCGGGCAGGTTCACAATACGTACATTCTCGCGCAGAGCGCAGACGGCCTGGTGATCGTCGATCAGCACGCGGCGCAAGAGCAGGTCTTTTACGAGCGACTGACCGGAGGCAGTAATCAGAAATCAGTCATCAGCCGCCAGGTGCAGGTGATGCCGCAAGAAGCCGATCGATTGCTCGCGCATTTAGAGGAGTATCGGTCGCTGGGGATCGATATCGAGCCGTTCGGGGAGAACACGTTCCGGGTGCTGAGCCTCCCGGCATTCATCCGGGTCGATCCGGCGGAACTGATTACCGCACTCTTACAAGAGCACGAGCGCTATCGCGCGCTGGAAGGCGACGCGCTGCGCGACAGACTCGCTTCGAAAGCGGCTTGCCTCAGCGCGATCAAAGCGGGCGATGTTTTAGATTCTGCTCAACAGCAGGCGCTCTTGGACGAGTTGCTTCAGGCGTATTCCCCGGCGACCTGCCCGCATGGCCGCCCGGTGTTCGTGACGCTGAGACTGGAGGAACTGGAACGTAGGTTAGGCCGGCGCTAGTCCTTGCCAGCGGTCGCCTCTAAGCGCCTGTCTGAAAAGCCTGGGCGCACCGGCTTCAGCCGGTCAAAATGCCGACTTTAGTCGGCGATCCGGCTGCAATCCTCCTGCTTTTCAGACAGGCTCTAAGCGCTTCTCCCCTGTCGATCCTCACCCCCAAGCCCAATTTCCGCATCGACTCCCGCCGGGCACTTGCGCCGCGCTGGGCGCAGCGCCGCGCGATGTGAATAATCCGGCGAGTCGGGCGCGGCGGTTGCTGAATTTTCGCGTCTTGCCGACACACCCTTGATGGCCCTGCTACAGAGTATTGCTCCGTTGCAGCGACATTACCAGACGCCGTGACATAGGCTATAATTTTTAAGGCGGAAGACACGATCATTCGCCAGAATCGCAGCCCGGCAGCTTCGCCCCTAGAAAGGCAGGGAACATGCGCAGTAGTATTCGTAAGCGATCAACCGTAGCTTTCATCGGTCTGGCCGTCGGCCCTTTGTTGCTGGTCGGGGTGATTTTGGCATGGCGAAGCTTTGCCACTGAACAGGAGCCAGCGCTCAACACGGTGCTCATCACCCTGGCCCCCGTCGTGGCGATGTTAGTGTTATCCGGTACGTTGGGTTTCGGGGTTGTGCGCCGGCTGGAACAACAAGTCGCCGAGCGCGAGCGCGCCGAGGAGTCATTAAGACGGACGAACGAAACCCTCGCCGGGCTGGCTGAATTCCCCGCCGAGAATCCCAATCCTGTGCTGCGGATCATGCGAGACGGCCTCATCAACTATGCCAACCCAGCCAGCGCGGCTGTGCTGGACGCTTGGGGATGCCAGGCGGGGGAGTGCGTGCCGGACGAGTGGCGCGAGCTTGTCCAGGCCACGTTGGACTCCGGTTCCAGCAGGCGCGTCGAGACGAGTGTCCAGGAGCGTACCTTTTCCTGGACGCTCGCGCCGGTGGTGGATGCCGACCACGCCAATCTGTATGGACTTGACATCACCGAGCGCAAGCAGATGGAGGCGGCCCTGCGGGAGAGCGAAGAGCGGTATCGCCAGTTGTTCGAATTGGAATCAGATGTGATCTTTCTGATTGACAATGAGACTGGCCGCATTCTGGAAGCGAATAGTGCGGCGTCAGAGGTGTATGGATACAGTCGCGAAGAGTTGTTGACCAAAAAGAATACGGACTTGTCGGCAGAGCCGGAAGATACCCAACGGGTCACTCGGACGACGCCGCCCGTCCTCGATCAGGTCGTGAACATTCCGTTGCGTTTCCATCGCCGAAAGGATGGGACCGTCTTTCCTGTAGAAATTACCGGTCGCTTTTTCCTCTGGCGAGGACGGTCGGTTCACATCGCAGCAATCCGCGACATCACTGAGCGCAGGCGCGCGGGAAAGGCGCTGCAGATGTTTCAGCTCTGCATCGAACAGGCAGCGGATGCGGTGTTCTGGTTGGACCAAGAGGGGAGGTACACATACGTCAATGAAGAGGCCTGCCGCTCTCTCGGCTACACCCGCGACGAACTGATGCACATGCACCTGTGGGACGTGGACCCTGTCTTTCCAAGAGAGCGCTATGCCGAGGAATGGGCGCAATTCCAGAAGGGCGAACTCGGCACACAACTTATCGAGACCCGGCACCGGCGCAAGGACGGCGTCATCTTTCCCGTCGAGGTTTCGTATTGGCAAATCTGGCTCGGTGATACCGAATTGCACGTAGCCTACGTGCGGGACATCACCGAGCGTAAGCGCGCAGAAGCCGAGCTAGCGGCCAAGCGTGAAGCGGAACGGCAATTCTCAGAGCAGCTTGCCACCCTCGTCGCTGTAACGAACGAACTTTCCAAGGCGCAAACACTTGACGAACTCTGCCGCCGCGCGGTTGAAGCGGGGCGCAACCGACTGGGATTCGATCGCCTCGCGTTGTGGTTCGTTACTGAAGATGGTACGACCATGCTGGGAACCTATGGCACCAGCGTTGACGGGCAAACTACAGATGAACGGCATACGCGGCATGCCATTGACCACCTTTCACGTTTGCGGCCGATTGTGGAGGGCCGTGTAGCGCTGCAATCCTATGAAGATGCGCCGTTGTATCAGGCCGATGGCAAACAGGTTGGATGGGGCAGGCGGGTGGCAGCTGGCCTATGGGATGGCGAAACAGTTATCGGCTTTTTAAGCATCGATAATTTCATCCGCCAGCAGCCTTTTACCGACCACGATCGCGAGCTTATGCGCTTGTACGCCTCGGCTCTGGGGCATTTATGCACTCTCAAACGTGCGCAGGAGAAGCTGGTTCAGCTTGCCGAAGCGTTGGACCAGCGCGTGACCGAGCGTACAGCGGAGTTGGAGGCAGCCAACCAGGAACTGGAAGCCTTCGCCTATTCCGTCTCGCACGACCTGCGCGCGCCGCTGCGGGCCATCGACGGGTTCACGCGCATTCTTGTGGAAGACTACGAGCCATCCCTGGGGGCCGAGGGCAAGCGGGTGTGTGCTGTCGTGCGTGACGAGGCCCGGCGCATGGCCGAGTTGATTGACGATCTGCTGGCCTTCTCCCGCCTCAGCCGCGCCGAGATGCAGGCTTCCCCGATCGACATGGAGTCGTTGGCCATCTCAGTATTTTACGAATCGATGATGCCTGAAAGCCGGGAGCGCATTGATTTCCATGTTGACGCCTTGCCGCCGGCGGTGGGCGACCCGATATTGATCCGGCAGGTGTGGATGAACCTGCTCGCCAACGCCGTCAAGTTCTCGTCCAGCCGGGAGCGGGCGACCATCGAGGTGGGCAGCCGGCAGGATGCCGGCGAAACCATCTACTGGGTGCAAGACAACGGCGCTGGCTTTGACATGCAGTACGCGCACAAACTCTTTGGCGTGTTCCAGCGCCTGCACAGTGAGAGAGAATTCGAAGGCACCGGCGTCGGCCTGGCGATCGTGCAGCGCATCATTCACCGCCATGGCGGGCGCGTCTGGGCGGAAGGCGCAGTGGATCGCGGCGCCACGTTTTACTTCGCTCTTCCCCGGAACGGAGATTAACCGTGAACCACCTGAATGCCGTGGACATCTTGCTGGTCGAGGATAACCCTCAGGACGCCGAGTTGACCGTCCGGGTGCTCAAGAAACGCAACCTCGCCCACCGGCTGTTTGTGGCGGAGGATGGGGCGGAAGCGCTGGATTTCATCTTCAGCCGGGGCCAGTATGCGCGGCCAAAGATCGTGCCTTCCCCGAAGGTAGTGCTGCTCGACCTGAAACTGCCCAAGGTGAACGGCCTGGAAGTGCTGCGGGCACTCAAATCGAATGAACGGACGCGCACGATTCCGGTCGTGATATTGACCTCTTCGCGCGAGGCCCCGGACATCCGGGCTGCCTACGAATTGGGGGCCAATAGCTACGTGGTGAAGCCGGTGAACTTCGATGCCTTTCAGGAGGCTGTGAGCCATCTCGGCCTGTACTGGCTGCTGGTGAATCAGGCTCCTACCTGACGCAACCGATTCGCCGCTTGAGGAGAAATCCTATGGACGAATCCATTCGCATCCTGATCGTTGAAGATGTGCGCACCGACGCCGAACTGGCCGAACGGGAAATCCACAAGACGCTCCAGGCGTGCGTCTTCCGGCGGGTGGAAACGCGCGAGGATTATCTGGCGGCGCTGGAGACGTTCCAACCCGACCTCATCATCTCGGACTATCACCTGCCGCGTTTTGATGGCTTGACGGCGCTGAAACTGGCGCTGGAGCGCGCGCCACTCACGCCGGTCATCATCTGGACCGGCTCGATCAATGAAGACACCGCCGTCGAGTGCATGAAAGCGGGCGCGACGAACTACGTCATCAAGGAGCACATCAAGCGGCTGGGGCCGGCCGTGGTCCACGCGCTCGAGGAGCAACAACTGCGCCAGGAGCGCTTCTGGGCAGAGGAAGCCCTGCGCGAGAGCGAAGAGCGTTATCGCACGGTTTCTGAACTCACCTCCGATTTTGCCTACGCGCTGCGTATCGAGCCTGACGGTTCGTTTACACCCGAATGGATGACGGAAGCCTTCAGCCGTATTACCGGCTACGACCTGGATGCCAGCATGGATGGCCGCGCGGCCTGGATGAGCATCCTCCACCCCGGCGATGGGGCGGTTGCATTCCAACACCTGCAGGCCAACTTGTCCGGCAAGACGCACGTCGCGGAGTACCGAATCGTCGACAAGAGTGGGCAGGTGCACTGGGTGCGCGACTATGGACGCCCGATATGGGATGCAACACAGAATCGCGTGACGCGAGTGATTGGAGCCGCGCAAGACATCACCGAGCGCAGGCAGGCCGAAGAAGCGGTGCGCCAGCTCAACGCCGAACTGGAGCAGCGTGTGCGCGAGCGCACCGCCCAGCTCGAAGCCGCGAACCAGGAGCTTGAAACAGCCAACGCACGGCTGGAAGCCCTCGGCCGCGTCAAGGATGAGTTTGTCTCAAACGTCTCGCACGAGCTGCGCACCCCCCTGGCGAACTTCAAGCTGTATCTGGGCTTATTGGCCCTCCGTCCTGAAAAGTACGACACCTACGTCGCTACGCTCGAACGCGAAACAACGCGATTGACGAACCTGGTCGAAGGATTGCTCGTTCTATCGCGCCTGGACCAGAATCGCCAGACCCTGAACCTCACGTCGCTTGATCTGAATGCGCTGATTAGGGAGTACGTAACCGACCGGTCGTCGCTCGCCGAAAGCAAAGGTCTGACTTTGGTGTTCAATCCAGAGACGGCATTGCCTGCCGTGCAAGCCGATCCGAATCTCCTGGGCCAGGCGTTAAGTATCTTGCTGACCAACGCGTTCAACTACACGCCGGCCGGTGGCCGGGTGACTGTGAGCGCGCAGGCCCGCCACTTCGACGGCCGACAATGGCTCGGATTCAGTCTCAGCGATACCGGTCCCGGCATCGCGCCGGAAGAGCAAGCCGAACTCTTCACGCGGTTCTTTCGAGGGAAAGCGGGGCGCGAGTCAGGCGTGCCGGGCACCGGCCTGGGGCTGGCGATTGTCAAGGAGATCGTCGAGCGACATCATGGCCGGGTCGCAGTCGAGAGCGAAGGCGTACCGGGAAAGGGCGCGACCTTCAGCATCTGGCTGCCTGCTTGAGCACTCCCGCAGCGGCTCAGTCTGTGACCTTCGCCGAACAACAGGCTTGACCGTCGATAACGGCGAATCGCGGCAGCGCTACACGTTCGACCTGTCACCCCAAGCCGGAGTGCCGATTTTAGTCGGCGTGGTTAAACAGGTTGACCCCACTCTCCGCTTGCCCATGTCGGCCACTGTGCGGCGGCGGGCTGCCAGGCGCGCTACGGGGGCAAGTGAGCCTGCACTCCGATGCTTACCGCTTGCGAGGACGCGCTTGGTGAGCGATAAACCCTCTTCGATCGATATACTAATTCTAACAAAATTGATTAACTAAAGTGTCAAATTCCATGATATTATCTGCAACAGACTGACATCAAGGATATTTGAACCACGGGAGGCTATCTAAGAGCTAGTCGATAAGATTGACAGGCTTTGCTTCGAACTTAGAAATCTGCTATGCCCGAGTAGTTACCCTTTCGCAAGGAGCGACATGTGCGCGACTTGCGGAAATGAAATACCAGCCGAGTTCCGCTCTCAACGTTCCTCGGCTGGTAGTGGTGAAGATAAGCGCATCATGTGCGCTCGTCTTCGTTATTAATTATACCAGAAATCTTCGCCATAATGCAATGGCTCAAAAGTTAAGAAATCGTTTCCGGCTTAGGGCCCAATCGCTGCCAATCATGTATCTCCTGCCCGACCAGAATGATCCTTGCGATGTTCGCCGTCTTCGCCCTGTGGGCGCTGCTGGCAAGCCTCGGGCTGTTGTTCCCCGACTCGCCCTCTGGCACTCAAGCGGAGGGGATGCGAGTTGACTCGAGCGCACCGCCGGTATTGCGTCTGCGTCGCTGCCGGCGCTTGCGCGCAGGTCTACCTCCATAGGGTATGGGTACACGCGCGACAACTACCGTGATGATCCCGCCTACGACGACTATCCGGTCATGAGCGTAGTGAAGGTAGTTGGTCTAGGTCACATGTCCTGATCATCAATGCCCGTCCGGATGCTGAGACGTAGGGGCTGGCGGGACGATCCTCAGGCATGTAACGAGAGGCGACGCCGTGCACGTCTTGATCCTGACCGACGGCGTGATGGCGCGCCATAGCCAAGTGGACCGGCAGAAAGCGGCTGCATGGCAGGTGTGCCTGGCTCTGGCATTAGCTTCGGAACGGCCGACACGATGATAGTGGCTAAGGATAGCGTTACAAAAGGGCAGTCAACTTGTGGTCTCGTCTACCAGCTCTGCCAGATCTTGAAGGCAGAAGGTGTCGTCTATTGCCATTGGAAGAGCAATGTCGCACTCGATCGTTCAGCCAGAGGCGACGCCGATCTCGATCTCCTGGTCAGTCGCGCTAGTGTGAGGCAGTTCACGGACATTCTGTATCGGTTGGGTTTTAAGGAAGCGCGGGCGTTGTCGAGACAAAAGATGCCAGGTGTTCTGGATTACTACGGGTACGATGAGGCGGTCGATCAGCTCATTCACGTTCACGCCCATTATCAGCTCATACTGGGCGACGACATGACGAAGAATTACCGACTTCCTATCGAGAGGCCGTTCCTTGAATCGGCGGCTCAAGGCGACTTGTTCAAGATCCCTGCACCTGAATTCGAACTTATCGTGTTCGTGATTCGGATGGTGCTGAAACATTCAACCTGGGATGCTATTCTGAGCGGACAGGGAGCCTTGCCCACTGCGGCGCGGCGAGAGCTGGAGTACTTGCGAGCACAGGTTAACCCAGGCCGCATGTACGACATCTTGCGGGAACACTTGCCCTGTATCGATGCGTCACTGTTCGATCGCTGCCTGCAGTCGTTACAACCGGATTGTCTGCTTTGGACTCGCGTCAAGACGGGACAGCAGCTTCAGGGCGCGTTAAAGGCTCATGCGCGCCGATCATACGTTTCCGATGTTGGTTTGAAGTTCGGGCGTCGGGTTACTGGGCTGATTCGACATCGAATTTTGGGGCGGCGGAGTAAAAGACGTCTGGCGAGCGGCGGCGCGATCATCGCCCTCGTCGGGGGAGATGGCGCTGGCAAGTCAACGGCCGTCAAGAATGTCTACGCCTGGCTTTCAACCTTCGACACGATCAAAGTGCATATGGGTAAACCGCCCCAGTCATTAGCGACTTTCGCTGTTAGAGGAATATCGAAGGTCACCAGCTGGCTTGGCATATTGCTGAAGCGGAATTGGTCTGTTCAAGCTGGAGCGGAGGCCGGGTCCTCTGCATTCTTCAAATACCTTTGGTTATTGCGACGTGTTCTGATAGCCCGTGACCGTTATCGGACTTACGCCAGGGCGCGCCGTTTCGCGACAAATGGCGGACTGGTGGTCTGCGATCGGTATCCCGTCCCTGAAGTCAAATTGATGGATGGGCCGCAATCTGACCGCGTAAACAAGACCGGTCAGACGAATCGACTTGTCGAGTCTTTGATCCAGTCGGAAAAGAGATACTATCAGCAAATGATGCCCCCCGACCTGCTGATCGTGTTGCGAATCGACCCCGAGATTGCTGTTCAACGCCGGGCGGATGAGGAAGCAGCCTTTATTCGAGCGCGTTGCCGGGAGATATGGGAGATAGGCTGGGGGCATACGCGCGCCCACGTTATTGATGCCAGCCGATCAATAGCAGATGTGCTGTCTGATATGAAGTCTCTGGTATGGACACATCTCTAACGCAAGTTTCAGCTGAAAACGCGTTTGCGGAGAGATTACCGCTCATCGCGGAAGTCGTCGGCCCGGCGGGCGCAGGCAAGACCACGCTTGTGCTGGCCCTGAGCCAACGCAATGAAAGAATCCGGACGGTGTTTAGCCTCCGCAGAGTAAGGTACATTCCGTCCTTCGTCGGTCACGCTTTTTCGCTGCTGCCAACGTTTCTTCGCCAGTCCCGAAATGGCAGCGGGTTTACCTGGCAAGAGATAAGGCTGATGACACATCTCGAGGCGATGCAGCATGCTTTTGGGCGAACGGCGCCGAATTATCGCGGGGTGACGATTCTGGATCAAGGGCCAGTCTATATGCTGGCTCGGCTGCATAGTTTTGGTTTCGGGAACGTGAGGGGCCGGAGCCTTGCGCAATGGTGGAGTGATCTACTCGACCGATGGGCGGCTAATTTGGATATGCTCATTTGGCTTGATGCATCGGACATGACCCTGGTGGACCGTATTCACGCACGCGGCAAGTGGCACTCTGTAAAGGAGAAACCTGAGCAAGAGGCACTTCAATTCCTGGCGGGTTTCCGCGCATCTTGTGAGCAGATCATCGCTCGATTGACGGCTCACGGCGGCCCGAGGGTGCTTTATTTCAATACCGATCGGGAAGCGCCGGATCAGATTGTGGCTGAGATTCTGGCTGAATTTGATTCAAAAAGAGTATGGGGTAGGCGAGCGTAGCGTGCGACGAAGCAATTCCTCGCTGACCGCCGCAGAGATTGCTTCGCAAAAAGCGCTCGCCATGACGAATCTAACATAGTCGAACGATTATGCTCAAGACATTGCCCAACATCAAAACTTTATCCAGGTATCTCTCCGGCGAGAGTCTGACCCAGAAAGCTTCTCTAAACGCGCTGGCCGCAGCCCTGGACTATGGGGCGCGATTAGTGACGGGCTTTCTGCTGAACCCTTTGCTGCTGGCCGGATTGGGCAATTATCTGTATGGCGCGTGGCAGGTGCTGGTGCGCTTGATCGGGTACATCTCAGCCGCAAGTGGCCGCCCGACTCAGACTCTCAAATGGACCATCGCGAATCAGCAGGCCTCGACCAATTACGAAGAGAAGCGCCGAAATGTCGGCAGCGCCATCGTTGTCTGGTTTCGGTTCCTGCCGATCCTTGCGGCAATTGGAGGATTACTCGCTTGGTTTGCACCTGACTGGCTCAATGCACCGGCGGAATTCGTCTGGTTCGTGCGCTTGGCCGCGGGGGTGCTTGTAGTAGACCTGATTGTGACCAATTTGGTTGATGTGCCGGAGTCGGTGCTACGGGGTGAAAACCTGGGATACAAGCGCATGGGCCTTACCACACTCCTGGTGTTCGTGCAAGGGGGAGTGATTGCTGCGGCTGTGTACTTTAAGACGGGCATTATCGGCGTGGCCGTGGCTGTGCTTCTGGATACCGTATTGACCGGTGTGTTATTTCTGTACATCGTCCGTTCCTACGTCCCCTGGTTCGGCATTGCCAGGCCCTCAGCTGCAGCGGTGCACCGTTTTTTTGGGCTAAGCTGGTGGTTTCTGATCTGGCGACTGATCATGCAACTGATGATGGCCAGCGACGTGGTCGTGCTGGGTATGCTCGACTCGGTTGAGAAAGTGACAACCTATACACTCACAAAGTATGTCCCGGAAGCGCTGATCAGTTTGGTGGCCATTGTGGTGAGCGGGGTCACGCCTGGGCTGGGCGGCATGATCGGGGCCGGAAAGTTGGCAAAGGCAGCGCATATACGAAGCGAGATTATGGCGGCAACGTGGCTTATCGCGACTGCTGCGGGAACGACGATGCTGTTGTGGAGTCGTGCGTTTGTTCAGCTGTGGGTGGGGGCAGAGTACCATGCGGGGTCCATATCCACCTTGTTCATCATGTTGATGATGATGCAGTTCGTTCTCATTCGGAACGATGCCACGTTCATCGATCTGACGCTTAACTTGCGCCGCAAAGTGCTCATAGGCATAGTATCGGCGGCTATATCTCTCGTCTTGGCTGGAGTCTTGGTGGGGCACTTCAATCTGGGCATCATCGGTCTGTGCTTGGGGCTCATGGCGGGTCGTTCCATTCTCAGCCTGGGCTACCCCTGGCTCATTGGACGGTTGCTTGGAGTTTCGTTCGCTTCTCAGCTCAAGAGCGGGCTCAGGCCCGCATTCGTCACGGCTGTTTTCTTCGCATTCACGCTAGGCGTAAGCGACCTGTTGGCCGCGGACAATTGGATTGACCTTATTCTCTCGGCCGGGGTGACGGTGGTCTTGGCGTCGCTACTGGCATTCTACGCCGGCTTAACGGGTGATCAGCGCAAGCGTGTGTTGCATCGAGTACAAGCAGTCACGCGGCCCGCTGCGACAGATTGAGGCACACCCACAATGCAGACTTACTTCAATCCTTCATCTTCAAGCGTCGGCTCGCGCCATCCCGCCCTCGATCCGGTGAATGTGCTGTTTCTGATTGGCGCATTCTTAGCCCCTTGGGATTTGAGCTTAGGCGGGAGCGGCTTCACGGCCTACGATGTTGTGCTGGTGGTTGTGGCGTTCATGATGCTCGCTACTCGTCGACGATGGCAGTTCTTATCCTTCCAATTCACAGCGGCAGTCTATGTGTTTATCCTGTTCGCCGTGTTAAGTACATTTCGTGCGCCTCAGCCAGTCGAATCATTGACCCAGATTGTGCAGTTCATCTTCATTTTCTTTGTCCAGATTCCGATCATTTTCACTTTAGTCAAATCTCAATGGCTGTTCCGCATGAGCCTGCTCATGTTTGTGAGCGGGATGTTGGTAGGAGTGATCTCGTCTCTTGCTGTTGAACGTTTTCAGGGCGCAGGGCGTACGCTCGCATTTTACAGCGAAAATCCTAATCGGCTCGGCTATACGACCGCGTACTTTCTTCCGTTTGTGCTGCATCTATTGTTCGAGGCCTGGCGCACGAGGCGCACGCTAGCCGTTATTCTGGCATCGGGCGCGCTCCTGCTCATGATCTGGGCGCTGCTTGCCTCCGGTTCGCGCAGTGCGACAGTAGGGACGCTGGTCACGGCCGTGGTCTTTCTAACCTTTTATCGTGGGTTCGAGATCAATCTGAAAACCATGCTTCGATTGCTCTTGGTTGTGGCGGTAATCGGATTGGTGAGTTACTGGTTCTATCAGTCTGATTTCTTTCCGGCCACGCTGCGCCACCGCATCGAACGCACGCTGATGCAGGAGGCCAGCCTGACTCGGGATCGAACGAGCCTGGCTGAAGCGGGTTGGCTCGCCTTTCTGGATTCGCCTTTCATCGGCGTGGGGTTCGATAACTTTCGATACGTGGCCGGCCAATACGTGTTTATGACCCATCAACTCCCACACAACATGTGGCTCCAGTTCCTGGCGCAAATCGGCCTTGTTGGAACCTTGGCGTTTTTTGCCCTGCTCGTGCGCTGGTTCGTGCCGATGTTCCGGGCGCAAGGCGCGATCGAAGATCGTTCGCAGCGCGAGCTGATGTGGGCGTTTATCGCCTCTATGATCGGGATCATTACGATCTACATGTTTGTGCCGTTGATGATCCAGCGACAATACTGGTTGATCTACGGACTGGGGCTGGTGCTGGCGAACGGCTTGCGCGAAGGGCAAGCACGGAGCATGCCAGAGTCGCATCAGCTTCCGGGGATTCTTTCCCGGCAGGGCACGGCCTTGAGCGCCTGAACTATCCTCCCAACTCGCCGGGGCCTGCAACGGAAAAGGGATTCGATGCAAGAAGGAAATTCGCCGAGTATGTCCAATAAGCCGAAGGAGCGCCTGGCTGTGTTGCAAATCCTGCTCTCGATAACCGAGACCAGTGGTGCATACAATCAGCATTGTCTTGCAATGCCTGATAAGCGTGACATTACGATATGCACCTACTTCAGACCGAGCATGGCCGTCCCCAAAGAACTCACCTTGCTTGCGGGCGATAACTCGCTTATCGGCTTCTTGCGTACCCTGAAAGCGGCCCTGGCCGAGAAAAAATTCGACATCATCCATGCTCACTCGCCGCATGTGGGGTTTTTGTTCGTGGTGTTCGACCTGCCGAGGCTGCGGAAATTCAAGCGCAGCACAGTCTATAACGTGCAAAACTCATATCAGAACTACAAACTGAGAAACAAGTTGCTGATGATTCCGGTCTTCGCTTATTTTCAACGAGTGGTTTGTTGCAGCCAGGCCTGTCTTGAGAGCTTTCCGCGCTTCTACAAATGGTTGGCCGGTGACAGGCTTTGCGTCATTCCCAATGGGCTGGATGTGGATCGGGTCGATCGGATCATGGCCTATTCACCGCGGCTTCATCAGAATGGTACCTTTATCGTGGCCTCGGTAGGACGGCTGATCGAGATCAAGAATCCTTTTGCCATCTTAAGCGCATTTCAGCAAAGCGATGATCAACTCAGCCGCTTGATGTTTATCGGCGAAGGACATTTGCGCGACTCGCTCGCGACGGAAATCGAAGCCCGTGGCCTGTGCGAACGGGTCGAGCTGACGGGGTTGATACCAAGAGACAAGGTCTTCGAGAACTTGAGTAAAGCGGATGTCGTCGTTTCTGCTTCTCGGGGGGAAGGGCTGCCGGTGGCTGTGATCGAGGCGATGGCCTGCCGCTGCCCGGTGATTCTGTCTGATATAGAACCCCATCGAGAGATTGCGGCCGGCGCCGACTTTATTCCTCTCATTCATCCCGATGACGTCTCCGGATTTGCTCGAGGCATCGAGAGGTTTAGACAGATGTCAGCCTCGGAGAGAGCAGAGATCGGCGAGAAATGCAGAAGACTCGCCGAGGAGCGCTATGGCCTGACGGCGATGCACAGGGGATACCAAGAAGTCTATACCCAAGTGCTTGGCAAACATTGACACGGGGAGCCTTCACGTGCACGCCATGCAGATCGAGTTAATCGGTTGTACCGGTGCGGGCAAATCGACTTTGGCTGAGGGCATGTTGCTGGCCTCCCGCCGGCAGGGAATTGACATGCTCATGGGCGACACCTTTGTGCTGAAGCAACACCGGCTGGATTGGATTTCGAGCAAACCGGCGCGGACGCTGCTGATCGATCTCTTTTCGCTGTGGACCTGTCTGGTCACCTGGCGGCGAAATTCTGAGTTTTACACTTTTGCACTCCGGATCATTTTTCGGCTGCCAGTGGGCTGGCTTGAAAAGCTTAATCTGGCCAGGAATGTTCTGAAGAAAATTGGAATCTATGAAATCATTCGGCGCCACGGCCGTGACCGGCAAATCATACTGGTCGATGAGGGAACATTGCATGCGGCCCACAATCTGTTTGTCCATGTGTCCGTTCGGCCGAATGCCGACGACCTGGCAACCTTCGTCAGATTGGTGCCCCGGCCAGAGTGGGCTATCTACGTGATGCACAGCGAGTCGGTCTTAATCGAGAGGACTCTCCAGCGCGGGCATAAGCGCATCCCCGATCGCTCGTATGCCAATGTAGAGCTTTTCGTCAAGCGGGCGGTGGAGATATTCGATGGACTGCGCCGGCAACCGGAGCTCGAAGGAAGATTACTGGCGATAGATCGTCAGCAGGATCTGATCGTCAGTTCTCATGATCCCGGCGATCCATTCTTGGCAGACATCTTGAGCATCATTCGGGCCGGTATGGAGACTGACCTGGTGAACAACGCGGCCCGGCCCGGCCTGCGACAAGACGCGGCGGTGTCCGTATGATTTCGGAACTGAAGCGGCGAAGCGCCGACATGACAATGGCACTGATCGATTGTCTGGTCGATACGCTTCAGCGCGAAGCGATTACCTTTTGCCACTGGAAAAGCAACTTCCATTTGAAAGAGGCTCTGGCGAAAGGCGGGGACCTGGATTTGCTCGTGGCGCGTAAGGATGCCGAGCGGTTCGAGGGTGTCCTGGCCGCTCTGGGCTTCAAACGCGCTGTCGATTCAGTGCAGGGCTCCATTCCTTCCGTTCTGCACTTCTATGGTCTGGATCACGGGAGCGGTGAATGGGTCCATCTGCATGTGTATTATCGAGTCGTGACCGGCGAAAGCCTATTGAAGAACTATCACTTTCCTGTCGAAGAACTGTTGCTACAGAATCCTGGGCAGGTAGGGGGCATGCCTGTACCACACCAGCCTTCAGAATTGATGCTGTTTGTGATACGCACCATGCTCAAGCATGCCTCATTCCTCGAGTACCTGCTCCTCCGGCGCCTCGACGGGGCCGGTTATACGGCGGTACGGGGGGAATTAGAGTCTCTGCTGGCAGATGATTCCGCGGCCAGGTGTTCGGAGTTGCTTGCCCAGTGGCTGCCGTCTGTGGAGCGCGATCTTTTCCACGAATGCATTCATGCCCTCCAAACGGATGCCTCCTTCCTGCGTCGTTTTTGGTTGGCGACGAGACTGCGCAGACAGCTCAAGACATACAACCGGTATTCGTTCGTGTCGGCGACGTTGTTACGGGCGACGCTCTTTCTCAAGCTAACCCTCCGGCGCTTGCAGGGCGGTAAGAAACCTAAGCAGCCGGCGTCGGGCGGTGCACTGATTGCATTTGTAGGCCCCGAAGCGACAGGCAAATCGACTTTGGTGAAGGAAACGGCGGACTGGCTGGGGCAGGTTTTCGATGTCCGTTCGGCTCATTTGGGAAAGCCGCCATCGACTTGGTTAACTTTCCTGCCCAATCTCACTGTGCCGCTCGTGCGCAGATTGGCTCCGCGGCATCGAACGAGCCGGGTGGAGAATGACTTAGACGACCGAAAGACTCGCAGCGTCTCTCTGCTATATGGTCTTCGTTCAGTCCTGGTTGCCTGGGATCGGCGCGCGCTGGCCATGAAATTGCGTCGGACGGCAACCCATGGCGGCATCGTCATCTGCGACCGTTATCCCTCTGCGACGATTGGCGCTATGGACAGTGCCCGATTGCAGGTTCCGGCAGACCGGAGCGTGCGTGGCCGATTGCTCGGCTCCTGGGCCAGGCTGGAGAACCGGCTGTATCGACAAATACCGCCGCCGGATGTCGTGATTCGAGTGACGGTTCCGGTCGATGTTGCCATTGAACGTAACCGGGAGCGGCAAAAGAATGGCAAAGAGAACGATGCGTACGTGCTGCGCAGGCACATGACCAGCCTGGTTCCCGAGTTTCTGACAGCCAGAACTTTCGATCTGGACTCGAATCAACCCATAGCGCAGACCGTCAGTTCTGTGCGCCAAATCGTGTGGGACGTTCTATAAAAAGGAGAGCGCCATCATGCCCGCTAAACGGGGAAAGCAGCTGTTAAGCCATTCGCTGGTGATCATAGGAATCGTTGCGCTCTTCGCATCAGCGCTGCGTTCAGTCAGCTCAGCGCAAGAACGGCCCGATGACCTGCACTCGACTGTACATCAGCAGGTGTTCCTTCCCTTAATCATTGCCAGTTCTGAGCAAGCGCAGTCCGATTACTACAGGCACGTTCGCACGATCGAGACCGACCGCATGGGCATTCCCCGTCCCGCGGGCGTGGCCTACTCTCCCGCGACCGATACCTTCCTCATTGTGCAGACCCGCGACCCGGAGCAGTCTCAGCCAGGAACAACTAACCTCTTCATGCTCACGCAGTTGGAAGAACTGGCTGGCTCAGTCAGCATCGCTGCGACGATTCCTGACTCGCTAAACATCACGTATAACGGCAAGGCCAATCGTTTGCTGCTCTTGAATGCCGCGACCAACGAGCTACTTGAGATCGAGACGGGGCCGACACGCGCGCTCGATCCCGCAACACTCACGCGGTTCGATGTCCGTCAGTTTGGCCTCCAAACCCCCCGAGGCATGACGCTTGATCCACAGAGCGGCCGCTTGTTCATCCTGGATAGTGCGGCGCACCAGATTGTGTGGGTGGACCCCGGCCCTGACCAGAGCTATGACGGCGCGGCGGCGCTACGCGATGGCCGCATCGGGCAGGTAGACCTGAAACCATTAGGGCTGGTCGATCTCCGGGGTCTGGCTTTCAACCCGATGAATGGTCACCTGTATGTGCTAAGCGCGGCCAAAGAATCGCTGTACGAACTCACTCAGACAGGCCAGCTGGTGGCGACGCGTGATCTGTCCAACTCCTCTGACTTTAGGCTGATTGACCCTCAAGGCATGGTCTTTGGCCCTAGCTTCGACCAGACTGATGACCCCAGCGTGATGAATCTGTATATCGTCGATCGCCGGCTGGGCGACCGGTGGCAACGGCAAGGCCAAATTGAGGAGTTGTCTCTCATCCAACCGGTCCGACCCAATCTCATCGGCGTAACCGCGGTTCAGGCGTCCCTCGTGCGGACGACCAACCTGAATACATGGTCGCCGCCCAGCCCCGACCCGATGGGCGCGGGTTACGACCCCGCCACGAATCGACTCGTGATCAGTGACTCTGAAGTCGAGGAAATGCCTCCGTACTGGGTGGGCGTCAACCTCTTTGTAGCGAATCTGGCAGGCGGTCTGATCGAGACCCACACGACCTCCCCATCCTACTCGGACGAGCCGACCGGGGTCGCTTTTAACCCGGTCAACGGGCACTGCTTTATTTCCGACGATGACAAGAAAGATGTCTTTGAACTGACCCCTGGGGCGGATGGCCAGTGCTTCACCTCAGATGACGTCAGGACGCAGTTTGACACAACCGCTGTCGGTATCGGAGATCCGGAAGGTCTTGCCTTTAACACCTGGAACGGGCACCTGCTTTTTGCAGGCGGGGAATTTGGAGAATTTCACGACATCAATCCAGGCCCCAATGGCCGCTTCGACGGCGGGGGAGATGATATCGTGACCCAGTGGGACACCGCCAGCCTGGGTCTTCCGGATCCCGAAGGCATCGAATTCAACCCCGACACCGGTACGGTGTACCTCGCCGGTAGCGGCGGATTCATCTTGGAGACGACGACCGGTGGTGCCGTACTGAATGTGATTGACATTTCCTTTTTGAGCCCAGACTCCCCGTCGGGCCTGGCGTACGGTCCAAGCAGTGTGAACCCTGCGGAGAAATCTCTCTACATCGTTGATCGTGCGGTTGACAATAACTCTAACCCTAATGAAAACGACGGCAAATTGTACGAAATCTCGCTCGGCCCGACGGGTCCCACACCTACACCGAGCAACACACCCACACCGAGCAATACGCCGACGCCCGGCCCTACTCTCACGCCGAGCAACACGCCGACGTCGAGCAATACGCCGGGACCGACCAACACGCCGACCCCGACCGCCGCACCCGGATCTACCCTGACCTTTGGTGCTGTCGCCGATGCACGCGTGAATGAGTCCAGCCCTAGCACGAATTATGGAACGGCCGCGGTGATCTATGTTGAGGGCGGTACCGATCCCGATTACGAAGGCTATTTCCGCTTCACGGTGACCGGCGTGGCAGGCGCGGTCCAGAATGCCAGGCTGCGGGTGTTCGCCAGTAATGGCTCGGTGGACGGGCCAGCCGTGTACACCACCAGCAACGATTGGACCGAGACGGGGATCACCTGGAACAATCGGCCGGCGCGCACCAGCGGCGCGCTGGATGACAAGGGAGCGATTGCGGCGAACACCTGGGTCGAATACAGCGTTACGTCTGTGGTCACGGGCAATGGCACGTATAGTTTTGTGCTCGCGACCGATAACGTAGATAGTGTTACGCTATCCTCGCGCGAAGGCACTTCTCCACCTGAGTTGGTGGTGACGCTCAGCAGCGGTGGACCGAGCAGCACGCCGACGCCGACCGACACGCCGACCAACACGTCGACGCCAACCAACACGCCGACGCCGAGCGGCACGCCGACGCCGAGCAACACGCCGACGCCGACCGACACGCTGACCAACA